>CAZXMD010000005.1:22404-25674 GCA_964641635.1 uncultured Candidatus Finniella sp.
CATGCCCTTATTGAACGCAAAGTTCCTTCCGGATGTACAGAGGCTATAAAGGTTCTTCTTCCCGTTACACAAAGTCATCCCCAAGAGTTTCCTATGGCATGGCGTTTACTCGCAACAGCCTATGGTAAATCCAATCAATTGGGAGAAGCTTCACTGGCCTTAGCTGAAGAAGCGGCATTGCGGGAAGACTATCAGGCGGCTATTTCTAAAGCGACGCGGGCAAAGTCATTGCTGAAATCCAACCCCAAAGCGATGACGAGAGCCAATGACCTCTTAAACCAGTTAAAGCAGAAAATGGGTGCTTAAAAAGCCACAGGGACCCCATTTGACTGAACTCCTTCATTAATTTTATTGTTTTTTCTAATTTAATTCCTATATATTCGTTAAGTAATTATTTTTTCTCCAGGATTTCGAGTTTTTACAATGTGTCTTATTATAACAATTCTTATAATGGGCATCCTTGGCGGTGCGGAAGTTGATATTATTGTTCCCAGCTTTCCGGATTTACAAAGATCCTTTAATCTGTCTCCTTTTATGGTGGAGTTGACTTTGGCTGTTAATTTAACGGCCCATTGCCTGACATCTTTAATTGTCGGGAACTTAGGGGATAGATATGGCCGCCGGCCTATTATTTTAATAGGCCTTGGGGTCTTTGTCGTTGGCAGTGTGTTCTGTATTTTCTCAAGTTCTTACTGGCAGCTTCTTTTTGGGCGTTTCCTGCAAGGGGCAGGGATATCTGCGCCTGTTGTGTTATCTTATCTGGTTATTGCGGATAAGTATTCAACCTCCCGGCAACAACAGTTGATGGGAGTTCTGAATGGCGCTTTAACGTTAGGCATGGCCTTTGCTCCCGTGGTGGGAAGCTATGTTAACATGTTCTTTCATTGGCAAGGTAATTTTGTTTTACTTTTAATCCTTTCTTTAGTTTGTTTGGTGCTTGGTTTTGTATTTCTTCCCAAAGGCGTGAAAAATCCGGAAATATCCTTATCTTTAAGGGAATACAAGCCCATCCTTCATTCTAAAGTCGCTTTCTACTATATCTTAACCATTATTCTTGCCCTGCAAAGCTATTGGGTTTTTATCGGCATGTCCCCTATTTTCTATATGGAAGACTTGAATGTAAGCCTTAAGGATTTTGGGTTCTACCAAGGAGCGCTTGCGGTCACTTTTTCCATTGGTAGTTTTAGTTCCGGGTTTTTCCTGAAGAAATTTGGGCAGAAAAACTGTTTTTTCTTTAGCGCCTGTTTGCTGGTTGCCTTTACAATGATGCTGCCGATTCTCATGCTTTTTAATGTAAAGGATCCGGTGATTATTACAGCTGTGATGTTGCTTCAGTCAATTGGAATTATTATGCCTATCAATATCTTCTGGCCTTTAATGCTTGAAGTTATTCCTGGAGGAAAGGGACGATTAGCAGCAGTCGCTGTTGGTAGCCGGTTGATTGTGACAGCCTTAAGTCTTCAAGCAACCAGTTTTTTCTATGATGGGACGTTCCGGTCACTCGGTGTGGCGATGGGTGTATTGATGACACTTACTTTTTGGGCGGGCTATAAGCTTTTTCAAACAGATACCATATTCAAAGATGAAGAAGAGATTCTGGGGGCCCAAGCGGCTTAGTGAACTTTGATTAAAATGATTGTTTAAAGGTGTTTTCTTTTGGTGTATAAGGATGTAAAGAAGGCGAAAATCCTTCTTACATGAAAACAAAATTTTATTCAACAAAGTGAGATTAAATTATGAAAAAGATACTTTCGAATTCAGCGATCATTTCAGCAGCAGTTATTGCCACCTTGGTTACTTCTGGATGTGCGCCCCGTATTGGAGCAAATAACGTTTCAATTCAAGGTGTTGGTGAAATGAGTGAAACATTGCGGGGTGTTATTATTGCGGCACGCCCTATAACAATCTCTGCTTCAAGCCAAGATATGGATAACCAACCTGGCACAGGCGCTGCTGTTGGCGCTATTGGAGGCGGTGTTTTGGGGTCCCAAATTGGTCAAGGCAAAGGAAGTGTCTTGGCGGCTCTTGCAGGCGCTGCTGCTGGTGGTGTTGCGGGTCATATGATTGGGCAAAAAATAACGGATCAAGAGGGCATGGAATATCAAATTCAGCTTGAGCGGGGCGGCATTGTTACCATGCGCCAAGGAGCCGACCCAATCTTAAGAGTCGGTCAACGCGTTATGGTTATCAATAGCAGTAAAGACATGTTGAACCGCGGTGGTGGTAATAGTCGTGTCATTGCGGATAATTCTTAAACTCTAAGGAAGAGTAGCTTCAGAATTTTTCGTGAAGCTACTCAACCAATTCTAACAACTCAATAGCCATGCGTTCAATATCACGGGCTGCCTGGCTTTTCGGATGGCGTGTCAGAGTTGATGTTTTGTGCGAAATGCTCTCCGGGACACTGTGATCCTGGTGTATAATCCCAGCCAATGCAGGGGGTTTGTTGAGGAAAATTCCACATTCTTTGATAAGAGAAGCGTAAGTTTGTTTGCCGTGTTTATCAGACTCGGCCATGTTGACGACAATGTGGAGGGGAAGGTCTGGATTGCGTTGACTTGTGACTTTAATGAAGGCAGATGCGTCGGTGAGGGAAGCAGGGTCGTGTGTAACGACAACAAGGCATTGGCAAGCAAAGGTTGAAAACTCTTGAATAATCTGGTCTAAACCTGCACTTAAATCCATGATCATGTGGTCGTATTTTGGTGCAATTGTTGTCAAAGAGTTTTTCAAGCTTAAAATGCCTGCCTTGGATACGGTTGTGAAATTACCATCAATCGAATGCCCGGTAATGATATCAACATAAGTTTTTGAATGAAGGTTGATTTTATGGCTAAAGATCGCGTCTTCAAATGTACACTTTTGCTTCAAGACACTGCCCAGGTCCCACTCAGGTTTCAATCCAAGTTGAATATCCACATTTGCGAGGCCTAAATCGCCATCAAAGAGCAAGACACGCTTCTTCTGGTTGACAAGAGCTTGTGCAAGATTAATAGAAAGCCAGGTCTTGCCGACGCCTCCTTTACCAGAAGCGATGATGATTGTATTGGAAATGCGTTGTGAGTTCATGACAAAAAGTTCCGCTTCATTATTATGTGGACGATTATGGATCGTCAATTCTTATAGTAAGTCCTTGTTTCTCAATAAAAGGTTAATAAGCTTGAAAATAGGTTGTTAAGGTCAAGGCGCCTTTATCACTCATTGATGGGGTAATATCTGGTGCCCGGACAATGGACGCCAAAACCTCTTTTACCAAGTCGGCCCCGGGGC
>CAZXMD010000006.1:0-24516 GCA_964641635.1 uncultured Candidatus Finniella sp.
TACTTGCCCGTTCAAATCTAGGCTCATAAGTCGACACTTTCGCAGAAGCTTCTTATAATCAAGCTAGGTCTATTCTCTTTTGCAACAATCAGCTATAGATAATAAAGGTATTTCAGGAGTGAAATTTTATGGTTCCTTATCTGCAGGCATCCTTGTTATCCGATATTAAAGGCATGCGCCACGGGTTTTTTACGCGCCAGGGAGGGGTAAGCCAGGGAGACTTTGCTACGCTCAATGTGGGCCGGGAGATCGGGGACCTTGATGATTGTGTGCAAGAAAATCGGCGGCGTATCTCACAATCCCTGGGATTTGATGAGAAGAAACTTGTCATCATTCGGCAACGTCATACACCCGATGTGATTGTTGTGGACCGACCTTTCGAGGGAATCCCTCCTGAAGCTGATGCGTTGATTACAACAACCCCCAACCTTTTTATCGGTGTTTTAACCGCCGATTGTGTCCCTGTCTTGTTATCGACGACAAAAGGCGATATGGTTGCGGCCGTTCATGCGGGTTGGCGGGGAGCCGTAGCGGGTATTCTGGAAAATACCGTTGAGAAGATGGCGGCGCTCGGGGCTAGGGAAATCCAGGCGGCTTTAGGGCCTTGCATCTGGCAGGATACCTATGAAGTCTCCCAGGAATTCTATGACAACCTGAAAGACGCCCCTTCTTTTTTTAAACCCGGGAACCGCCCCCACCATTGGCAATTTGATTTGCCGGGCTATGTCATGCATCGTCTTCAATATGCGGGAATTCACCTTGTTTCACCCTCTCTTGCAAATACCTATACGGATCCCGCCCGTTTTTTCAGTTGCCGCCGGAAAACGATCCTGGGAGAAGCCGCCTTTGGGAATAGTTTTTCCGGAATCGGGATTGCGGCTCAAGAGAGATGAGATGGGTTAATTTTCAGTTGTGGCATTTTTTGCAATAGTTCAAAAATCAAAATGATTCTTGAGGGTAAATAAAAGCTGATGAGCGAATTATCTGATAATGCATTAATAGAATTTCATTCTGATGATCATCAAGTATCTCTTTCGGTTCGATTGGATGCACAAGATGAAACAGTTTGGTTGAACCTTAATCAGGTTGCTCATCTTTTTCAGCGTGATAAGTCTGTTATAGCTAAGCATTTAAAAAAAGTGTTTAAAATCAATGAATTAGAAAAAGATTCAGTTGTGGCATTTTTTGCCACAACTGCTTCAGATGGTAAAACGTATAACGTTGAATACTTCAATTTGGATGCTATTTTGGCTGTTGGATATCGGGTTAACTCTCAAAAAGGTAGCGAGTTTCGACGGTGGGCTTCTCGAGTTCTCAAAGACTATCTCATTCAAGGGTTTAGTTTAAACAAAGAGCGATTGTTAGGTTCCGGGTTAAGTGATATCTCTAGGTCTCTTGATCTTTTGAAACAAAGCCTTCTCACGCATGGTCATGTGACAGATATCGGTTATGCAGCCATTGACATTATCCGGTCGTATGCAAAATCCTGGCTTTTACTCAATGCTTTTGATGAAAACCGCCTTTCCTACCCTCAGCAATCCAGAAATCACGAGGTTTTATTTACACAGGAGATGGCGTTTAATGGAATTTCTGAACTAAAATCCAGTTTAGTAAAGCAAGAGGAGGCAACACCTCTTTTTGGTGCTGAACGACAGGATGCTTTTAAGCAGATTATGGGGAGTATCCACCAGACATTCCAGGGAGAGATTCTCTATCCTTCTGTTTATGAGAGAGCGGCTCATTTATTTTATTTTACAATTAAAGACCATCCTTTTACGGATGGTAATAAAAGAACCGGAAGCTTCCTGCTTTTGTTGTATTTATCATGCTATGGGCTTAGTATGAATTTAACTAACGAAGCCCTTGTTGCCCTTGCTCTTTTTGTGGCTCAAAGTCAACCTTCTGACAAAGAAATTATGATTAAATTGATTCTCAATCTCATCGTTGCAGAATAAAAGCGATCTTTTAACCGTTTAAGGAACCAACCGTTATGAAAATCATATCCGGCACAAGCAACCGCCCCTTAGGGGAAGCCATAGCTGCCCACTTAAAGGTTTCTTTAGTGCAAGCGACCATACAGCGGTTTGCAGACCGGGAAGTCTTTGTGGAAGTCCAGGAAAGCGTGCGGGGTCAGGATGTTTTTGTGATTCAGCCGACGTCGAGTCCAACCAATGATACACTCATGGAATTATTGGTAACGATGGATGCGTTGAGGAGGGGATCCGCAAAGTCTATAACAGCCGTGATTCCTTATTATGGTTATGGGCGTCAGGACAGGAAAACGTCCCCCCGGAGTCCTATCTCAGCGAAGTTGGTGGCCAACCTTTTAACGGTTGCGGGGGCAAATCGGGTTTTGACCATTGACTGGCACTCAGGTCAAATTCAAGGATTCTTTGACATTCCAACAGACAATTTGACGTTAGCTCCTCTTTTTTGCCGCCATATTCAGGCGCGGTATAAGGAAAAGCCTGTCGTTATTGTCTCTCCGGATGTGGGAGGGTTGGTGCGGGCCCGAATTGTGGCGGAACCGTTGGGGGCAGATATGGCCATTATTGATAAGCGCCGCACAAATCCCGGAGAAGCAGCTGTAATGAACCTTATGGGGGATGTTAAGGGGCGCGTTTGTATCCTGATTGATGATATGGCGGATTCGGCCGGAACCCTGTGTCAGGCAGCAGAAGCTTTGAAAACTGCGGGAGCGACGACGATTGACGCCTATGTTTCCCATGGCGTATTGTCGGGTGATGCCCTGAAGAAAATCAATGAATCGTCTTTGAGCCGCCTTATTGTTTCTGATACCATTCACCCATTGCCTGCCATCCTTAATACTCCAAAGATCGAAATTCTGAGCGTGGCCCCTTTGCTAGGGGAAGCAATTTACCGTATTGCTTATGATCAATCCATCTCCAGTTTGCTGAGATAAAAGGAAAAGAAAGTCTTTTTGAACGACGATCTTGCATTTATTCTAAGGGTCATGTATATACGGATAAAGGTATTTTCATTTTTATAGCCAAATTTTTTTGAGGAGTTTTTCTCATGAGTACAGCAATTACACTCAACGCGTCGGCACGAACACTATCTGGGACGGGGGGCGCACGCGCTGTTCGGGTTTCCGGAATGGTGCCAGGCATTGTTTATGGTAATAACAAAGATCCGGAAATGATCTCTATGGACCCCAAGGCACTGATGACTGAATGTCTTCAACCAGGGTTCTTCAGCAGGCTTTATTCCGTTTCTATTGACGGTAAAGAGCAGGAAGTTCTCGCAAAAGCTGTTCAATTCCACCCGGTAACGGACCGTCCCATTCATGTAGATTTTATGCGTATCAGCAAAGGCGCTAAGGTTCATGTGTTTGTTCCGATTGTCTTTGTTAATGAAGATAAGGCGCCTGGTATTAAGCGCGGTGGTGTATTGAACATTGTTCATCACAACCTTGAACTTATTTGTCCGGCACAGTCTATTCCAGAAAAATTGACCGTCGATTTGACAGGGCGTGACATTAACCAGACAATTCACTTAGAGTCATTAGACTTACCAGATGGTGTGGTTGCGGCCCATCCGGATCGGGATAACACAATTGCAACTATCGTTGCGCCAACCGTGATGGAAGAAGCTGCAGAGGAAACGACAGCAGCGCCTGGCGGCGGTAGTTCTGCGCCGGCAGCTTCCTCTTAGCATAATATTTGTTTGATGTATGTGCTGGTTGGTTTGGGCAATCCCGGGGAAAAGTACGCCTTGAATCGGCACAACATTGGCTTTATGGCGATTGATTCTATCGCAGCAACTTATCAGTTTCCTCCCTTTAAGATTAAATTCTCTGCAGCTCTTTCTGAAGGAAGCATTGGAGGCTACAAGGTTATTTTGTGCAAGCCAATGACTTATATGAATTTATCGGGGCAATCGGTGGGTGACTTAATCCGGTTCTATAAAATCTCTCCAAGCTGTGTTTATGTGATTCATGATGATTTGGACCTTGAGACGGGTAAGGTAAAGCTAAAGCTTGGTGGCGGTAATGGTGGTCATAACGGATTAAAGAGTCTTGATCAAAATATAAGTAAGGAATATTGGCGTGTCCGTCTTGGTATTGGTCACCCGGGTCGCTCCCCTGTTCGGGAAGATCTTGTAAGTCATTATGTTTTAAGTAATTTCTCTCGCACTGATGAAGATTGGCTGATAAGTGTTCTGCGCGCTGTTACCGAGGAGATCGATACTCTCTTTGGTTCAGATCCCGGTGTGTGGCTTACCAAGATTGCTGAGAACTTGCGGCGGTAAATAAACTTCTCATTTGCCCATAAAAAAAAGCGGGGAATTTCCCCGCTTTTTTAAAGAAAATCAACTCAACATTATGGAGCTTTATGACCAGGAGCTACATGAGCGCCGGCTGGAGGGCTGAGGTCCTTATTAACATCGCCATCGGCTGCGCGCAACTTCTCGTCATACTCTCCTTTGTAAGGCTCTGTAGGAGAATTGGCGTGACTGTCGTGGTGAGCGTGCTTCTTGTGGTGATGGCCACCTTTAGCATGACGCTTCTTTTTTCCTTTAGTTTTTGGAGCTTCTTTGCCAGCTTCTGGAGCTACAGTTTCTGTCTTTTCCTCAGTTGTTGCCTCAGCTTCACTTGCTATTGAGCCTGGAATGGCCAATGCGGCAATCATTGCCCCTAAAATAATTGGTAACTTCATCGTATAATCTCCTAATGTTAGATAATGCTAAACTTCACAATTCATAGCATAGCATCAAAAATAAAAAAAAATAAAACATAATTTGTCATAAATTTTAATTATTTTTTTGATAGTGATGGAATCTGAAATTTTCTATAGCCTTTACCCTAAGAAGGAAGGCATTTGACGTGTCTAAATGTCTTTTTCCCATAAAAAAAGCGGGGAAATTCCCCGCTTTTTTAAAGAAAATCAACTCAATATTATGGAGCTTTATGGCCAGGGTCTACATGAGCGCCGGCTTGAGGGCTGAGGTCCCTATTGACATCACCATCGGCTGCGCGCAATTGCATATCATCCCAAGATCCTCTGTATGGGCCGTGGGGAGAATTGCCTGTATGATGAGGGTGGTGACCTCCATGATGGCGGTGCTTATGGTGCTTACCTTTATGGTGCTTACCTTTATGGTGCTTTGCAGCATGCTTGCTGTCATGGTGTTCTTCCGTGGCTTCGGGAGCTGCCTCTGTTGTCTTTGTTTCATCGGTAGTAGCATCCTCTGCTAAAGAGCCCGGAATGGCCAATGCGGCGATCATTGCGCTTAAAATAAGTGGTAACTTCATAATCGTATAGTCTCCTTTGATAATTCACTCTAAACTTCACCATTTATAGCATAGCATCAACAATAAAAAAAAATAAAACACATTTTTTACATTTTTTAGTTAAATGTTACTTTATGTTGGACGGATGCCGCAGAAATCTTGTTTTTTTAAGAATGCATAAAAAAAATCAATTCTCATCCGGCAAATGATAGCGGGTCCATTCGCGGGACGGGAGAAAAGGTTTAAGTCGTGAGAAATTTCACATAAATAGAGCTTGTTCCTTGTGTTTAGTCCTATTGTAAAGGCCGATTCTTCTTGGAAAATCACCCATTTTGCCGTATAACATAAACAACTTTAATATGTATTTTAGAGAGGGGTGAGTTTGTGGCAAGTTACCAATATATTTATGTTATGAAGGATCTTTCCAAAGTTTATCCGGGTGGCCGGGAAGTTTTGAAAGGGGTGACCTTGTCTTTTTTCCCAGGCGCAAAAATTGGGGTTATTGGTCCCAATGGCGCTGGAAAGTCCACGCTTCTTAAAATTATGGCGGGTATTGATAAAGAGTATAATGGAGAAGCTTGGGCGGCAGAAGGGGCGACGGTTGGTTATTTATCTCAAGAACCGGAGCTTGATCCTGGGTTAGATGTTGCTGGCAATGTTATGGCAGGACTTGCGTCAACAAAGGCGCTCTTAGATCGGTTTGATGCTGTTAACGCGCGCTTTGCAGAACCTCTTTCCGATGAAGAGATGAATGACCTGGTTGCAGAACAGGCCGAATTGCAAGAAAAAATCGATGCGCTGGATGCCTGGGACTTATCCCGGCAAATCGAGATCGCTATGGATGCTTTACGCTGCCCCCCTGGGGATGCGGATGTGACCCTTCTGTCAGGGGGAGAGCGGCGGCGCGTGGCTTTATGTCGCCTGTTGATGCAGAAACCCGATTTGTTATTGCTAGACGAGCCGACAAACCACCTGGATGCCGAATCTGTTGCGTGGTTGGAGCGCTTCTTACAAAACTACCTTGGTACGGTTGTCCTCATCACCCATGATCGCTATTTCCTGGATAATGTTGTCACCTGGATTCTAGAGCTGGACCGTGGCCAGGCTTTTCCCTATGAGGGAAATTATTCCAACTGGCTGGAACAGAAACAGAAGCGGTTGGCGGTTGAACAGCGTCAAGAGAGTGGGCGTCAAAAGCAGCTTGCACGGGAGCTGGAATGGATCCGTCAATCTCCAAAAGCCCGCCAAAGCAAGAGTAAAGCCCGTATTCAGGCTTATGAAGCCTTGCTGAACCAAAGCCATGACCAGGGAACAGGAGACGGCGCCATCACCATTCCGGCCGGGCCCCGCCTGGGTGATAATGTGATTGAGGCCAAGGGTTTGTCCAAAGGATATGGGGAGCGTTTGCTCATAGACTCACTGGATTTCCGTTTGCCGCCCGGGGGCATTGTCGGCGTTGTCGGCCCGAATGGAGCAGGGAAAACAACATTGTTCCGTATGCTTACAGGCCATGACAAGGCGGATACGGGAGACTTGAATGTGGGTGAGTCGGTTGTGATGGGCTATGTAGACCAGTCTCGGGATGCCTTGAATGCAACCAAGACAGTGTGGGAAGAAATTTCCGGAGGGAATGATGAAATTTTGCTAGGTAAGCGTCCTATTCCCAGTCGGGCCTATTGCGCCTTATTTAATTTTAAGGGAGCGGATCAGCAAAAACGCGTTGGTCAATTGTCCGGGGGAGAGCGAAACCGGGTTCACTTGGCAAAAGTCTTAAAATCAGGGGCGAACGTGTTGTTGTTAGATGAACCAACCAACGACCTTGATGTGGAAACATTACGCTCTTTAGAAGAAGGATTGCTAGAGTTTGTCGGATGCGCCATCATCATTAGTCACGATCGATGGTTTCTTGACCGCATTGCTACGCATATCCTGGCTTTTGAGGGAGAGAGTCAAGTCGTTTGGTTTGAGGGTAATTATCAATCTTATGAAGAAGACCGTAAACGCCGTTTAGGCCTTGCTGCGGATCAGCCTCATAGGATAAAATATAAACCTCTCGTTCGCTAGGGCATTACAATGAATTAACAGGATAGGAATGAGTCGTGAATATGGTACTTGATACCGTTGATCTACAGATTTTAAAAGATCTGCAATCAGATGGCCGCATCACAAATGTGAAATTGGCTCAAAATGCAGGGATTTCTGCGCCTCCTTGTTTGCGTCGTGTCCGGGCCCTTGAAGAAGCTGGTGTCATTGAGAGCTATCATGCAACGCTTAACCAGAAAGCTCTTGGATTTCAGGTGACCATCTTTGCACAGGTAGGTCTCTCTAGCCAAAGTGATTCCGACCTGCGGTCTTTTGAAGAACAGGTTCGAAAATGGCCATTGGTCCGGGAATGCCATATGATTGCAGGAGAGTCTGATTATTTACTCAAAATCGTTGCGCGTAACTGGGATGAATACCAGCAATTCTACACCACCCAACTATCCACATTGTCTATTGTCACGAATATCAAATCCAAACTCATCATCCGCACTGCGAAACAACTGCCCGGTGTTCCTGTTGATTTGGTCAATGTCGAAGCTTAATTATCCGGCCTTGTTAAGGCGACTCTTTATATGTCATGAAGGATGATAAGCATGTCAAGCTCTGTTGTTCAAATCCTTCTTCCAATTGCGATTGACAGGCCGTTTGATTATACCCTACCCACGGATATAGAGTGTGCTGTCGGTGATCTCGTCGAAGTCCCCTTTCGGGGAAAGACAGCCATGGGCGTGGTTTGGGGGCAAGAGGCGACGGACTATTCCGGTAAGCTTAAGGAAGTCATTCGTCGCCTGGATTTGCCAGGCGTATCAGTTGAGAACCGGGAATTTATAAAGTGGGTTTCCCGTTACAATCTGGCTGCTCTCGGCATGGTTTTAAAAATGATGTTGCCGGTGGCTTTAGAACAGCGGACAAAGGTCAGAAAAGTCCTTGATATAGGCATCCCTAATCTAACCCATGAAGGAGCGGTTCCTTTATCTGAAGATCAGGTAATGGCAGCAGACGCTATCCAGAAAGCTATTGAAGAAGAAAATTTCCAGACTTTTTTATTGGATGGTGTGACCGGATCAGGGAAGACAGAAGTTTATCTATCCGCAATGGAGACAGCACTTAAACAGGGCCAGCAGATTGTTGTTCTGTTGCCGGAAATTGCGCTCACAACCCAATGGCTAAACCGCTTCCATCGCCGTTTTGGGGTTGAGCCACTTCAATGGCACTCCGGCTTAACGCCAAGTGTGCGCCAGCAAACATGGGCAGCTATTCTTGAAGGACGGGCATCTGTCATTGTTGGAGCCCGCTCCGCTCTTTTCTTACCCTATTCAAACTTAGGACTCATCATTGTCGATGAAGAGCATGACCCTTCTTACAAACAAGAAGAGCAAGTCATTTATCAAGCGCGCGATATGGCAGTGGTTCGAGCGAAGTTGAGCAAAATTCCCATCGTGCTGGTTTCTGCTACTCCTTCTCTTGAAACCGTAACCAATGTGGAGCAAGATCGTTATCAGCACTTAGTGTTGAAAAATCGTCATGGCGGGGCGAATATGCCAACAATCCAGACCATTGATATGCGCCATTACCCCCACAACTGGATTTCTCCTCCTCTGCAAGAGGCCATCGCCCAAGGACTTGAGGCCAAAGAACAGGTCATGCTGTTTCTCAATCGCCGGGGATATGCCCCCTTAACCTTGTGTCGGGCCTGTGGCCATCGACTTATGTGCCCAACCTGCACTTCTTGGCTGGTAGAACATAAACGAAATGGACGCCTTCACTGTCACCAGTGTGGGTATACTATTCCCTTACCGTCAGCCTGTCCGGAGTGCAAAGCAGAAGAGTCGTTAATTGCATGTGGTCCCGGAGTTGAGCGGATACATGAACAGATAACCAACCTATTTCCCATGGCGCGGTGCGAAATGTTGACCAGTGATATGATGTCGACGCCAAAGCACATTCATGAACTCATCCGGCGGGTGACAAATCATGAGGTTGACGTGGTTATCGGGACTCAAATTCTGGCCAAAGGGCACCACTTTCCCATGATGACTCTTGTAGGGGTGGTTGATGCGGATTTAGGCTTAAGCGGTGGAGATTTGCGCGCCTGTGAGCGCACCTATCAACTGCTTCATCAAGTTTCAGGGCGTGCAGGACGGGAACAACGCCCCGGGCGTGTGCTATTGCAAACCTTCAATCCGGACCATCCGGTTATGGCAGCCTTGGCGGGTCAAGACCGCGATGGGTTTGTTGATGCTGAAAAAGCCGAGCGTGAAGCCCGCCTCATGCCCCCCTTCGGTCGATTGGGAGCAATTATTATTTCCGGGACGGACGCTTCTCAGGTGGAACGCTTTGCCAAGAGCCTGGTGCGGTTGGCGCCGACCCATCCGGACGTAACCGTTTTAGGCCCTGTACCGGCTCCCCTTTCCCAACTGCGCGGTCGTCACCGGTGGCGTCTTCTTGTAAAGGCGACAAAGTCAGTACCGTTGCAACACATACTTGCAACATGGGTTGGCAAAATAAAACCCGTTGGCAATATCAGGGTCACTGTGGACATTGATCCGTATAGCTTTTTGTGAGAGGCATTTATAGCCTATCCCACCTGTTCAAATTATTTCTCTCCAATCATTCCTGGGATTAACCATTTGTTAATGATTAGAAACATAAAGTTAACTCATCATGGACCTAAAAAATTTGAAGGGAGATTAAAATGTGGCAATTAAAATTAAAGCAGTTTGTTGGTCATCCTGTATTTCACGGCGCTCTTGCAGGCTTAATCCTTATCAATGCCGTTATCCTGGGCATTAAAACTTACCCGTCAATGATGAAAGAGCATGGTCCACTTCTAGATTTCCTGGATTCTACCATCATATGGATTTTCGTAGCTGAAATCGGCCTATTAATTGCCGCCAACGGCTGGAAATTCTTTAAAGATCCTTGGCACGTATTTGATTTTACCGTCGTAGCCCTTGCCCTTATTCCTGCCAATACTGCTATTTCTGTTTTACGGGCCGTAAGGGCTTTACGGATTCTGTTGCTGGTTGATACTTCCGCATCCTTGCGGCGTATAACGGCAAGCCTGTTTGCCGCCATTCCCGGAATTAGCGGCATTGCGGCGTTGCTGGCTATTCTTTTCTATGTTTTCGGCATTATGGCGACAATGTTATATGGAGCGCAATATCCTCAATTTTTTGGCAGTTTGCATGCTGCCTTTTTTAGCCTGTTTCAAATCATGACCCTTGAGGGATGGCCTGATATTGTCCGCACGATAATGCAAACCCACCCTTATTCATGGGTCTTTTTTGTGACCTACATCCTCATAGCCACATATTCTATTTTGAATCTGTTTATTGCCGTTATCATTGACGCTATGGAGAAACAATATGAGGAAGATTTAGGTGACGATCGTCTGATTTTAGAAAATATCCAGAATGAAATCAAATTGTTGCGCACTCAAATTGATGATATGACCAAATAAGTAAGGACCTTTATGGGAGCTAAGTGGTAAAACAGGATCCACAGCCGTCCTTGTAGCGGCCCTGGCCTTTTCTGCAGCTCTCATAACGGTTTTTAACCCTATGTCTGCTCTCTATCGACAGGATATAAGGGTCTTACCTCAATCTTTTTATCCAGGCTATAAGCCCTTTGTCCCGGATAAATTACGGTTAAGTGATCCAGGTTTAAGATTTCAATAGCCTGTTTCATGGAGGATGTCAGTGATGGGGCGTCACTGAATTTAAATTCAAACCCTAAGCGTTTCCCTTTATAAAACAAAAGCAGGTCAAGTTCACCTTGCTCATGAACGCTCCAGAAATAGCAATTTTCCGGAGGTGTCTGGTAGGCCCGGATCACTTGCTCCAAAGCATATCCTTCCCAAGATGCGCCGGCTTTAGGGTGTCGCAAAAGGGACTCAACAGAATCAATACTCAACAAATGATGGAAAACACCACTATCCCTGATATAAATTTTTGGCCGCTTCACTTGCCGTTTGTAGGTGTTTTCAAACCAGGGAAGAAGCTGCCGGACCATAAAGGTGCCAGATAAAATATCTAAATAGCGCCGAATACTATGATCACTGACGCTTAAAGAGCGTGATAATTCCGAGCTATTTAAAATATTGCCGTGATAATGGGCCAGCATTGTCCAAAAGCGCCTTAAAGTTTGAGCAGGAATCCCTGAAAACCCAAGGCTGGGAATATCACGCTCAAGAAAGGTGCGGATATAGCTTTCAAGCCATTGGGAAGCCTGATTATCGTCCTTAGCCAAAAAAGCCTTTGGAAACCCACCCCGCAAGTGCAGCTTCGTATCCCCTTCGACTTCCCCAATATCAAAAGGATGAACCTCTATATACTGGATCCGTCCTGCCAGCGTTTCTGAAGATTGATGGATAAGATCTCGAGATGCGCTTCCTAAAATCAGGAACTGGTAATGGGCATCCGGCTTGTCCACAAGTACGCGAAGCGTTGGGAACAAATCAGGCAAGCGTTGAATTTCATCAATCACAATAAGGCTATTTTTTCCCGTTCCAAAGGCAATCAAGGGTGTTTGCAGGGCTTGTAAGTCGACAGCATCTTCCAAATCAAAAAAAAGTACTTTTTCTTTATCCAGTGATTTGAGGTATTCCCTGGCGAGGGTGGTCTTGCCGGACTGGCGCGGCCCCAATAAAGCTACAACAGGATGAACTTCAAATGCTTGGGAAATTTGGCTGATATAGCTTTGTCGATGGATCATGGCACTCTCCTTACAAGACTACTATATCATGAAATCTCGCGTTTTCATCTCGAAATTTCATGGCTTAATATTTTAGTAAAAAATAGACGGATGAAGTCTTTCTGGTACTTGATTCATCTTCAATTCTTAACCTATGCTTGAGTTGTGCCCATTGCTTTAAGGTTAGGTTGCTGCATTGAAAGCCATAAATTTTAAAATCGCTGTTGTTACGGTTTTCAGCTTGCTTATCTCTTTGATTCAGGCGGATGGGAAAGCCCAAGATTCTTCATCAAGCCAATCTACAAACCTGATCACGAAGGAAGAAGCGGAGATTGTACAACTGACCAATGGAAAACGCAAGAAAAGGGGCCTTACGCCTTTAATAATCAACATGCAGCTTGTATGTTTAGCGCGCAAACAATCAGCCAACATGGCGCGCAATAATCAACTATCCCATACTGTAAATGGTAAAACACTTGCGCTCCGCATTGAGAAATCGCGCTACCCATATAGGTATATTGGCGAGAATGTGGCGCGGTCTAAACGTTCCCCTCCTCACGTTATTAAAATGTGGATGAAGTCCCAAGGGCATCGTGTCAACATTTTAAATCCTAATTTTCGGGAAATTGGCATTGGCATTATTAAGGCAAAGAACGGGGATAAATATTTTACCCAAATTTATGGGACGCCAAGGTAAGCCAAAAAATACGCCTGGGTCTTGTATGGAATGCTTATTCAGGTTAGACTAAACACATCATATTCATAAAAATTATAGAATGGTAAGACATGATCAAAGGACCTGGTCTACTGCCGCAGTCAGGGCGAAAATCCAAGAGTTTGGTCGTTCTGTTGCATGGGTATGGATCGAATGGCGACGATCTTTTAAGCTTAGCGCCTTATTGGTCGAAAATGATGCCCGATACGGAATTTCTGGCGCCGAACGGGCCGGATATTTGTGAGAGTTATCCTTTTGGGTATCAGTGGTTTGGTTTAAGGGAGTTCACCCCCTCCTATGTACGTGAAGGTTTGACGGCAGTGCGGCCTCATTTAAAAAACTATCTTCTGGAAGCATTGGCAATACGAGACTTAACCCCTCGGGATTTAGCACTTGTCGGATTTTCACAAGGCGGGATGGTTGCTCTGGATATGATGTTTGCTCTGGAGGGCTTAGGGGGGGCCATCTGTTATTCGGGGGGATTTTATCCACTTCCTGAAATGACCCGTCCTGAACCGCATCCAGAAATACTCCTTGTCCATGGAGATGCGGATGTTGTGGTCCCGTACAGTTACTTCCTTGAAGCCCAGGAGCAGCTTAAAAAACTGGGACTTCATCCACAAACATTGACCTGCCAAGGATTGGGGCATAGCATAGATGAAGAAGGGCTAAAAGCCGGGGAGAAATTTTTGACCCGTCTTTTTGCTGAAGAACTGCCTGTTATCCATATGAAACAGCAATAAAGGATATAATGATACGATGGCACGAAAAAAAATCGCTCTTGTGGGAAGTGGAAATATTGGGGGAACCCTCGCGCACCTGATTGCCCTGAAAGGATTAGGTGATGTGGTTTTGGTTGATGTGGCGGAAGGGCTTCCTCAAGGCAAAGCTCTTGACCTTGCTCAAGGCATGGCGATTGAAGGGAATGCGGCATCGATTACAGGCGGCAATGATTACGCCTTGATCAAGGATGCAGATGTCATCATTGTGACGGCCGGTCTGGCCCGAAAGCCAGGCATGAGCCGCAATGACTTGCTGGCCATAAACGCAAAAATCATTTCAGAAGTTGGGGGCCACATTAAGAACTATTGTCCAAGAGCTTTTGTCATTGTTGTGACAAACCCCTTGGATGCGATGGTTTGGGTTATGCGTGAAGCTAGCGGGTTGCCGCACAATCGTGTTGTAGGAATGGCCGGGGTTTTAGATAGTGGTCGCTTCCGCTGCTTTTTAGCGGAAGCTTTAGGCGTTTCCCCTGCGGATATTCAAACATTCGTCCTGGGAGGGCATGGGGACGCCATGGTGCCTTTGCCCCGGTATACAAGTGTTGCCGGGATTCCCTTGCCAGACTTAATTGCCAAAGGATGGATTAGCCAGCTTCAAGTTGATGCTCTTGTCGACCGGACCCGAAATGGGGGAGCGGAAATTATAAACTTACTGAAGATGGGATCGGCTTTTTATGCGCCGGCAACCTCTGCTGTCGCCATGGCGGAATCCTATCTTAAGGACCAAAAGCGCATACTGCCCTGTGCTGCGTGGTTGACAGGACAGTATGGTGTCAAAGATATGTATGTCGGCGTTCCTGCGATTATCGGAAGCGATGGTATTGAGAAGATTGTCGAGTTTGATTTGAGCCCTTCAGAGCAGGAGGCTTTTGCAAAATCAGTAGAGGGGGTGAAATCTCTCATCGTCGAAATCGGGACAAAAAGTTAGGGCTAAAACCAGAAGGGTTTTTTATGAACATTCATGAATACCAAGCAAAATCCATACTTGCCGACTATGGCGTTCCTATTTTAAAGGGAAAGGTTGCTTATACGGTTGATGAAGCTATAAAAGTCGCCTCAGAATTAGGTGGTGTTTTATGGGTTGTCAAAGCACAGGTTCATGCCGGTGGGCGGGGAAAGGCCGGAGGCGTTGTTTTGTGCCGTTCATCTGAAGAAGTACGCCAGGCAGCTAAGCGCTTGTTGGGAAGTCACCTGGTGACCCATCAAACAGGACCAAAGGGACAAGAAGTAGGGCGTATTTATATTGAGGAAGGCTGTGACTTTGTCCAAGAGCTTTACTTAAGCCTACTTGTTGACCGTACTCATCAGTGCCTTTCATTTGTCGCTTCGGATGCGGGAGGAATGGATATTGAAGAGGTATCTCAAAAGACGCCAGACAGGATATTGACCTTACAAATCGACCCTGCTTCCGGTTTTCACCCTTATCATGGCCGGAAAATTGCCTATGGATTGGGGTTAAAAGGAGAGCAGGCAAAAGCTTTAGGCCAGTTGGCGCAAAGTCTTTACCAGAGCTTTAACGCCCTAGATGCGAACCTTATCGAGATTAATCCCTTGGTCATTACAAAATCGGGGGATTTGGTCGCCCTGGATGCAAAGATGGCCTTTGATGATAATGGGCTATTTCGCCACCCTGAGATTGAACAGCTGCGGGATGAGGCCGAAGAGGACGCCAGCGAACTCGAGGCTGCGCGTCAAGGATTAAGCTATGTGAAATTGAGTGGAAACATTGGGTGCATGGTCAATGGGGCTGGCCTTGCGATGGCGACAATGGACATTATTAAACTACATGGGGCTGAGCCTGCAAATTTCCTTGATGTGGGCGGTGGCGCCTCGCAGGATAAAGTTGCTGCAGCCTTTAAATTGATTTTGGCCGATTCCAATGTTGAAGCTATTTTAATTAACATCTTTGGAGGGATTATGCGCTGCGATATTATCGCTGAAGGTATTGTTTGTGCAGCAAAAGAAGTAAGCCTAACGGTTCCTATGGTGGTTCGCTTGCAAGGAACCAATGAGAAGGAGGGCAAACAGATTCTGGAAGAATCACAACTGGCGATTATCCTTGCCGATGATTTGGGTGATGCAGCTGCCAAAGTGGCCGAAGCTGTACGAGAGGCTGCCTAATGTCTATTCTTGTTGATCGCAACACTAAGGTTATCTGCCAGGGATTTACGGGCAAACATGGGACTTTTCATTCAGATCAGGCCGTAGCCTATGGCACGAAATTGGTCGGTGGCGTAACACCTGAAAAGGGGGGAACGGAGCACTTAGGATTGCCCGTCTTTGATACCGTTGAGGAAGCCGTCAAAAAAACGGGGGCGACAGCGTCTGTCATTTATGTACCCGCAAGTTACGCAGCGGATGCTATTTTTGAAGCGGCTGATGCTGGAATTGAGCTGGTTGTCTGCATTACGGAAGGTATTCCTGTTTTGGATATGGTTCGTGTGAAACGGACCCTGGAAGGAAAAAAAGTTCGTTTAATTGGACCCAATTGCCCAGGAATCATTACGCCGAATCAATGTAAAATTGGTATTATGCCGGGTTTCATTCACTGCCCAGGAAAAATAGGGATTGTCTCCCGTTCGGGAACGTTAACCTATGAAGCTGTTGCACAAACCACAGCAGCCGGATTGGGGCAGACAACCTGTATCGGCATTGGTGGCGATCCTGTAAAGGGTATGAATTTTGTAGATGTTTTGGACTTGTTTTGGGCAGATGATGAAACGGAAGGCGTCCTCTTAATTGGTGAAATTGGAGGCCAGGATGAGCAAGAAGCTGCTGATTATATTGATCATCAGTATAAAAAAGGCCGCTATAAACCGGTTGTATCCTTTATCGCTGGAATGACGGCTCCAACGGGGCGCCGCATGGGGCATGCCGGGGCCATTATTGCCGGTGCCGGCGCAAGTGCGGCTGAAAAGGTCGAGACTTTGCGCAAAGCAGGTGTACACATAGCTGTTTCTCCTGCAGAATTAGGAAGCACGATGATTAAGGCTCTACAGGCAGCTAAAGGAAATTGAGTCAAAGAAGAAATATCTGGGGAAGTAATGAAATATGAATAAGGTTCAAATCCTTTTAGGCGCTTGTGTAGCGTTCTCTTCTGGGGTCATGGCGGCGTCAATAGAAGAGCCAGAAGCAACAATAGAAGAGGCAGATAACGTAGAGTCGGATCAAGCAGACCGGTCAAATCAGCCGAATCAAACAAACCAAGTAAAAGAATTTGATCCTGACCTTGTAAAGTCTGTTGAAGAGGCTCTCAAAGCTATTGCAAAGGGATCTCCCCAAATTAATGAAGACTCTTTGCGTGTTTGGAAAAATTTCACAGCGACCTCAAAACCTGTCCATTATACCTACCGATTTTGGGGACGTCAGATTATTTTGTGGCTAAAAAATGAGAAGAAAATAGCTTTTCAGTCTGAAGCACAGGTGGGAGAAGTCTTTAAAATCCTTTGGCGCAAAGGGCTGATTTCTAAAAATGCGGTCGTGCTTCTGATGGTGGATGTCTGGTCTTATTTGAGATATCTTGAAGGTTCTCCGTCATGGGAAAAGCGCTCAGAAGATCAAAGTTCACAAGGGGGGATGATGCCAGTAACTCCTCCCGCTCGGCAAAAGCCAAATGAACGGTCAATTTAACAATCAATTCTTAACGTTTTTTAGGTTAAACTGGCTTATATTAGGCCCCTCGATTGAGATACGCGGACAGCAAAATGACAGAAGTAACGATGCACTCTGCCAGGGATGAAGACAGTTTTCTTTATGGGGCCAATTCGCCTTTTATTGAGGCGCTTTATGCATCCTATCGCCAAGATCCACAAAGTGTTTCGTTGGATTGGAGGAAGTTTTTCCAAAGCCTTGGGGCAAATAATGAGCTTGCCCAAGATGACCGTCCTCCCAAATGGATAAAACGGATAGATCGTGCCGTTGGGCAATCTCAAGGAACCCAGGATCAATCAGGCGCTCCCCAGGTATCCCAAGGAATGTTAGATTCTTTGCGTGCTTTAATGATGATCCGCACCTTTCGTGTCCGGGGGCATTTGATTGCAAATCTGGACCCCTTAGGACTAGAAAGGCGCAATGCCCACCCTGAAGTTGACCCGGCATCTTATAATTTTGGGCCAGATGATTATGACCGCCCCATTTTCATTAATAATGTTTTGGGCTTTGAGTGGGCTACCCTTCGTGAGATTCTGGAGCGGTTACGCACAACTTACTGTGATACGGTTGGTGTGGAATTTATGCATATTCAAGACCCAGATCAAAAATCCTGGATTCAAGAACGGGTCGAAAATACCAATCTAGCAGAACGGGTAACAGATGAGCAGCGTAAAAAAATTCTGCGTGATTTAATTCATGCGGATGCCTTTGAGCACTTCCTGCATGTGAAATATCCAGGCGAAAAGCGGTTTGGTTTAGAAGGAGGAGAAAGCGTCATCCCTGCTTTAGAAGCGATCCTGAATAAAGCAAGTAGCCAAAAGATTGAAAATATTGTTTTCGGGACAGCACACCGTGGACGTTTGAGTATCCTTGCAAATATCCTCGGAAAGCCTTTGCATACGCTTTTTGCAAAGTTCCATCATGGCCAGAATACACCTGGATTGCTATACGGTTCAGGAGATGTAAAGTATCATCTTGGCTTTTCTGGAGATCGGGAGATAGAAGGCCGCCCGATGCATTTGTCATTAACCTCTAATCCGTCACATTTGGAAGCCATTAACCCTGTCGCTTTGGGAAAGGTCCGCGCCCAACAATCCCGATTGGAGGAAGAAGGGCGGAACAAAGTCATGGCTTTGTTGATCCATGGAGATGCTGCGTTTGCAGGTCAAGGTCTTGTTGCAGAAACGTTGGAATTATCCGGTTTAAAAGGCTATCAGACCGGAGGAACGATCCACCTTATCATTAATAACCAGATTGGCTTCACGACGAGTCCGCCACATTCCCGCTCTTCTCCTTATAGCTCTGATATTGCAAAAGCAATTCAAGCGCCCATTTTCCACGTCAATGGAGATGACCCTGAAGCTGTTGTTTGGGTTGTAGAATTGGCAACGGAATTTCGTCGCCGTTTTGTTCAGGATGTGGTTGTTGATATTGTTTGCTACCGTCGTTATGGCCATAATGAGATGGATGAACCTTCATTTACTCAACCAAAAATGTATAAGGCCATTGCAGCCCACCCGACAACACGTCAAATTTACACTCAAAAATTACTTGATGCGGGATTGGTAACCCAGGAAGAAGTCCAATCCATTGTGGCTCTTTATGAGGCAAAACTGAATCAAGGATATAATCTCGCAATACAGGAAAAAGAAGAAGCTTCTGAAGAGAAGCTTGATTGGCTAGAAGGAATCTGGTCCGGCATTCAGCCGCCAAAACATCTTGAAGGGGAAGATGAAGATGACGTTCACACCAAAACGGGTGTCCCTTTCGAAACGCTACAGGAAGTTGGGTTTGGTAATTTCCAGATTCCGGAAGGTTTTTCAATTCATCCTCGTATCGCCCGTCAATTCGAATCTAAACGCAAGATTATAGAGTCAGGAGAAGGCATAGACTGGGCGACTGGGGAGGCTTTGGCGATTGGCAGCTTGTTGATTGAAAACAATCCAGTGCGTTTGAGTGGCCAAGATTGTAGTCGGGGAACCTTTTCCCAGCGCCATGCCGTTTGGATTGATCAGGAAACAGAGAACAAACATGTTCCTTTGAACCATTTAAAAGAGGGGCAGGCTTTATTCCAGGTTGTGGATAGCCCTTTGGCTGAAGCATCCGTTTTGGGGTTTGAATATGGTTATAGCTTATCAAGCCCCCATGCACTTGTTATGTGGGAAGCGCAATTTGGGGATTTTGCCAACGGCGCGCAAGTGATTATTGACCAGTTTATTGCTTCAGGTGAGACCAAGTGGCTTCGTCTGTCCGGATTGGTGATGCTGCTTCCACACGCCCATGAAGGGCAGGGGCCTGAGCATACGTCTGGGCGTCTGGAGCGATTTTTGCAGCTCTGTGGCGAATCCAACATGCGGGTAGCCAATTGTACAACACCTGCAAATTTCTTTCATATCTTACGTCGTCAGGTTCGCAGTGATACCCGCAAACCCCTTATCGTCATGACGCCAAAATCCCTCTTACGTCACCCGAAGGCAGTTTCTTCCCTCAAAGATATGGAGACGGAAGCCCACTTTGAGCCAGTCATCGGTGATCCTGTTGTCACAGGGCCAAAAGCACAACGGGTGG
Source organism: uncultured Candidatus Finniella sp. (assembly GCA_964641635.1). Lineage (GTDB taxonomy): Bacteria > Pseudomonadota > Alphaproteobacteria > Paracaedibacterales > VGCI01 > VGCI01. The sequence goes on from CAZXMD010000006.1 coordinate 19,709, forward strand.
TCTTATGTAGTGGTAAGGTTTATTACGATTTATTAGAAGAGCGTGAGAAAAAGGGAATTCAAGACGTGGCGCTTATTCGCTTGGAGCAGTATTATCCCTTTCCCCGCAAGCAATTGCTAGAGACCTTGAGGCCATATAAAGAAGTTGAACTGGTTTGGTGTCAGGAGGAGCCCATGAATATGGGAGCATGGACGTTTTTGGACCGTCGATTGGAGAGTGTTTTGAATGAGCTGGGGGCAAATCATTTGCGTCCCATTTATGTTGGACGGGCGGCGTCAGCTGCAACAGCAACAGGTATTTTGAGCCGTCACATTGCGGAGCAGCAACGGTTGGTTGCTCAGGCAATGACCCTAAAATCTTTATAGTTAAAACAGGAAGGGATGAGAAAATGTCATCAGGTGGGCTTAGCGAGATTAAAGTTCCAGTATTAGGGGAATCTATACGGGAAGCCACAGTTACCCAGTGGTTAAAGGCGCTGGGCGCCCCGGTGAAAGTTGATGAAATTTTGGTTGAGTTGGAGACGGATAAGGTTACCCTTGAAGTCACGGCTCCCTCTTCCGGCGTTTTAACCGAAGTGCGCGTTGCCAATGGTGGTGTCGTATCTGTTGGGGATGTCCTTGGTTTGATTGCCCCTGAAGGCCCTATAAAACAGGAAGAGGGAGAAGCTACGCCTAAGCAGGATAAAATGGAAACAAAACCTTTTGACATAAAAACAACAAGCGCTACTTTTGGCATTTCTGGGATTCAGCAGAAAACGCCGATTGCACAGGGCCCCATTGAGCAAAAACCAATAGCGCAAAACGCAGTTGAGAATGAAGGGCTAGCACCCTCCGTTCGCCGGATGGCGGAAGAATTATTCCTGAATGCCAAAGAGATGATTGGAACCGGTAAGGGCGGCCGTGTGACCAAGGAAGATGTGCTCAACCTTTCGGAAGGTAAGGCGGTTTTAAAGAATGAACCAGAGGTAAAGCCACAGGTTGCACAACAAACTCCTCGGACATCTGATCAACGGGAGGAACGGGTCAAAATGTCCCGTTTGCGGCAACGCATCGGGGAACGTCTCAAACAAGCTCAAAATACTGCTGTTATCCTGACGACTTTTAATGAAGTAGACATGTCAGCGATTAACGCCTTGCGGATTGAATTTAAAGAATCTTTTGAAAAAAAACATGGCGTGCGGTTGGGAATGATGTCCTTCTTTGTTAAGGCATGCATTCAAGCGTTGAAGGAGTTTCCCGCTGTGAATTCAGAAATTGACGGAGACGAGATTATCTATAAAAACTATTATGATATTGGGGTTGCCGTCTCTACCCCCCAAGGCCTTGTGGTTCCAGTTGTGCGAAATGCGGATGTATTAAGTTTTGCAGAACTTGAAGCTGAAATTGCCGCTTTGGCCCATAAAGCCAGGGATGGAAAATTGAGCATTGCCGAAATGACAGGGGGCACGTTTACTGTTACGAATGGGGGGGTCTTTGGATCACTTCTTGCGACGCCCATTTTGAACCCGCCTCAAACGGGTATTTTGGGGATGCATAAAATGGAAGACCGTCCCGTTGTGGTTAATGGCAAGATTGAAATTCGCTCCATGATGTATCTTGCCTTGTCCTATGATCATCGTGTTATTGATGGTCGTGAATCTGTCTCTTTTCTGGTTAAGGTTAAAGACAACCTGGAAAACCCCGAACGCCTACTGTTGGATATGTAATATGAGTGAACAAAATGTAGATTTATTGGTTATCGGCGCTGGCCCTGGTGGATATGTGGCGGCCATTCGGGCAGCCCAATTGGGAATGAAAGTTGTCGTTATAGACAAACGCCCTCTTCCGGGCGGTACCTGCTTGAATGTAGGTTGCATTCCTTCTAAGGCATTACTCCATTCTTCTCAGAAATACGTGGATGCTAAAAACCACCTTGAAAACCATGGAGTTGATGTTGAACGTGTCCGGCTTAATTTAAAGAAGATGCTGGGGCGTAAAGATAATGTCGTGGATGAATTAACAAGGGGCATCGGCTTTCTGTTTATCAAAAACGGGGTGACCTTCATTCATGGAACCGCCCATATTAAGTCCCAAGGAAAAGTCGATGTGACAACCGCAGCTGGGGATTTTCAAGAGTGGGAAGCTCATCATATTCTTATTGCAACAGGTTCCGAATCTTTTGTACCCGATGGGTTTGAGGTTGATGAAGAGCGTATTGTTTCCTCAACAGGCGCGCTGACCTTGCAACGAGTCCCCAAGCATCTTGTGGTGGTTGGCGCCGGGTATATCGGACTGGAGCTTGGGTCTGTCTGGGCCCGACTTGGATCAAAGGTTACCGTTGTTGAATACCTCGACCATCCCTTGCCAACCCTTGACCGCGAAATGGCCACATCTTTACAAAAATCCTTATCTGATCAAGGGCTGGTTTTCCGGTTTGGGCATAAAGTCTCAAAGATTATTAAGAGAGATAATGAGGTGGCCTTGCATATCCATCCTTCCAACTTAGAAACTCTGGAAGAGCCGGAAATAATGACCTGTGATGTGGTCTTGCTGTCCATGGGCCGTCGTCCTTATACGCAAGGGTTGGGATTGGAAAATGTCGGCATTACGGTTGATGGGAAGGGATTTATACCAGTCAATTATCCCACTTATGAAACGGCGTGTCCGGGGATATACGCCATTGGAGATGCTATACCGGGCCCCATGCTGGCCCATAAGGCAGAAGAGGAAGGTATTGCTGTTGCTGAACGCATTGCGGGCCAAGCTGGACATGTGAATTATGGCGTCATTCCTGCAGTGGTTTATACCTCTCCAGAAGTGGCGATGGTTGGGAAGACAGAAGAAGAATTGAAGGCGCAAGGCGTTTCTTACAGGGCAGGAAAATTCCCCTTTGTGGCCAATAGCCGCGCCAAAGCTGTGGGAAACACTTCCGGGTTTGTTAAAGTCTTAAGTGATGCGCGCACAGACCGGATTTTAGGTGTTCATATTATTGGTGAAATGGCAGGGGCCCTAATTGCCGAAGCAGCATTCGCGATGGAAATGGGTGCATCGGCTGAGGATGTAGCGCGCACCTGCCATGCGCACCCAACCCATTCGGAAGCCCTCAAGGAAGCCGCAATGGCAGCCTACAATAAGCCAATCCACATGTGGGTGAAGCCAGAGGCATGAGCTTTGCGTTCAAAAGAAGAAGCGCTGAGGGACAGCTTAACGCAAAAAAGATATAGGAATAGACATTTTCTTCTCAGATAAAGGGATAAAATTTCACCAAATTATCTATACGATTTTCAAACAGAAATGTGAGTGGTGATTAAAAATCCCAGTTCTAAAGATTAATTAATGAAGTTAAAGTAATGAGTTATGATGGCTTCAACATAATTATCCAGGCCAGCCCCTAAAAAAAAATTAAAATTTTCCTAAAATAATGCCATACTTCTAGATAATGCGCTGAGTCTGATGAAATTTTAGATGGATGACGTGAATTTATAAGGCTGTGATCAAGGGAACAGTAAAGGGATTTTTCTTGAACTAAAGGTAATTATGGAATTGAAAAATCTTCTTCAGCAAAAGGAGAATTGGGAGAAAGCGTTTGGGACGCAAGCTGCAAATCGGTCATGTGTTTTGAGTGAAGGAAGGTCTTCTCACTCTTCGGTGAGTCTTGCCCCATTGCCTTCATTTTTGACAAAGACGCCTTTAGGGACGCCTTGCGAAGAGATGGACGGGTTGAAGCCAATGGCTGAAATTCCTGTAAGGTGGGAGCAGAAAGTTAGTGATTCAAAAGGACCATTGCAAAGGCAGGTAGTTGAACCGACAAGAGAGGCTCCCAAAAGGTTGAAGCAAAAGACCGGGCAACGAAAGAAACCCGTAAAGTTAAACCAAGAGGCGCGAACATATGGATTTATATATCGTTGGATTTATGAAGAAGTCAGGCTTTCTATGAGTAAAATGTCAATCATGAGTTTGGTTCTTGGGCTGCTATTTCTGGGGACATTATTTTTTGTTATTGGGTTTTTAGCGGCTGTTGCAACAATTGGGTCGTCACCAAGTGGGGGAGGAGGGGGAAAACCTCTTTCTACATGGCAAGCCTCAAATGAGAAGAAGGGTTCTGGGAAAGGATTTGAACATGCCGTGAGCAGTCTTGGAGGCGGTATTATTGGAAAGGTTGTTGGCCACAATATTGGATCCCTTGGAAAAGTTGTTGGCAGTTCAACTGTCGTCCCCAAATCATTGCAACCTTTCGCACGTTACGGAATGGGCAAAGTTGGGAGTGAAATTCGACATGACGTCAGGCAAGTGAACCCCTTTGTGTCGCGGAAGAGGGGACGGCCAGTCTCGCCGGAACAGCAACCTTACGGCCCTCAACAGCCTGCTGGGTACCAGCAATATGCACCTCCTTATGCTTCGCAAGGAGCTCCCCAAGGTCAATTTCAGGGGCAAGCTTATGGCCCCTCTCCAACCGCACTGGGGTATCAGCAACCAGCAGTAGTTCCTCCCACGGCTCCTCAAAATGGATATCAGGGCTATTACCCCCCCCCTCAGCAGCAGATGATGCAACAACCTTATTATCCACAAGCTGTACAGCAGCAAGCTTATCAGCAACCTCTGCCACAGCCGATGATGCCTCAGCAACAGATGATGCCGGGGCCACAATATCAACAACAAATGCCGCCTCAACAAGGATATTATAGATAGATTTTGAGCAGGGATACTATTTTCGCTTTTGTTGATGATGGATGATCAGACCCGCAATCGTTACGCCGGTTGCAACAATGCCGACAATAATCGTAGCCAATGCATTTATTTCTGGACTGACACCGGTGCGGATATTCGAGA
>CAZXMD010000007.1:0-9778 GCA_964641635.1 uncultured Candidatus Finniella sp.
AATGCAGGCCACTCCTTGACGAACAAGCGTTACTTGCTCATTCAATTGTTGAGGAGCTTGGCTTATGGCTGTATCGAGAAGGGCGCTCAATTCAGGGGCCACGGTTTGCAACTTCTTTCCTTTAACTTTATCGAGAGATACAAACAATAGGGCTGCAGCGCGATGGTTTATGAGATCGAGGCGCCTCTTCTCATCCAATCGGATGACACCTGCTGAAATTTGAGCCAGAACGGTTTCAATAAATTCCCGCCGACGATTAATCTGTTTATTGGCGCTAATTAATTCCTTGCGCTGGGTATTCAGCTGGGATGTCATTTTATTGAAGGCTTGCGCCAAGTTTCCAAGTTCATTATTCATGGATCCCTCAGCAGCCACCTGAACGGTTAAATCGCCCTGGCTAACTTGCTCTGCTGCGACAATCAACCGGGTAATGGGGCGCATTAAGAGGTTTGCGATTGTTAATCCCCCCCAAATGGCCACCAACAAGAGCAACAGGGCTATCGCGGCAAAAAATAAGATAAAGGTTAGTTGAAGGGAGGCGCTTTGTTCACCAAATCGATCATACTCTTTCACAGCGCCCTCTGTGCGGGCAACATGCTTTAAGACAGCCTTGTCAGTGAATTTTCCAATATAAAGAAAGGTATCCGTTAAGGGGTCTAAGCGCACCAAAACGCGCACCCGATCAATGGTCTCTTTCCCAAGATCAGCCAAAAAGAACATTTTTTCTCCGAACTGATCATCTTTAATGGCGCGAATGGCCTGATCGAGATTCAAATTCTCAAATTCAAAGGAAAAAGCTAAAATAGAGCGGGCAACAACCTCCTTATCCTCATTTAAAACAACCACTTCGCTTAATCTATGTTTAAGACTTAAGTCTGTCAGTTTCTCAGAAAATTTCTTTTGATCTGCCATGAGGGCAACGACTTGGGGCGCCAGTTCCTGTACAATAACGGAAGCATCGTGTTTGATGGTGAGCATATGCTCTTTCAGATACGAATCTGCAACTTCTTTTGCCTCAGACAGAGCGGCCCGGACAGGTTCGCCAAACCAGGACTGGACGCCGACATTAATAAATATGGCGGCAAACCCTGCGACTAAAATGGCTGGAATAATGGTGATTAATGAAAACAACCCTACAATTTGCACGTGAAGCTTTGATCCGGCCAGCCCACGCCGACGTTCCACCCATAGTTCGACCAGACGTTTTGCAATAATCACAGCCAATAACAACATCAGCGTCAAATCAAGGTAGATGAAAGGTAAAACGCGCGCTGATTTATCTGTAAAAGGCTTTGCGTCGGCTAGAATTGCAAAGGTTGCGACAACGGATAGAAAGGCAGCTAAACTGACGCCTGCCGCCAAACGGCGGGATAGAGTGTAATCTTGTGCAAAACGAACGAACGATAGGGAGATTCTTTGAAAAAAAGGGATGGGTTGAGACATCAGCGGTTATAAATCTCGCAAATCAATATCCAATTGGGTTAATTTCTTACGCAAAGTATTCCGGTTAATCCCCAGAATTTCTGCGGCCTTCTTTTGGTTTCCCAAGACAGCTTTTAAGGTTGCCCGGAGCAAGGGGCGCTCAACCTCCTGCATCACACGATCATAAAGACCTATTGTTGGAAGATCGCCTTCATGGGCGGCAAAATAATTCCTTAGAAAAGATTCCACAGCGCCTGAAAGGCCTGCTTTTGAGGGAGGTTGAATTTTATTCTGAAACTGCTGTGACATTTAACCTGAGCACCTTATCAAATTTAAGTATAGAGGGGGCGATAAAATCCATTAATTAAAGCCTTCATCGTCGTTGCTGAGTCCATTTGATTAACAGCAACGCGGAAGTCTGTTGACCCACTTAGACCCTTACTGTACCACCCCATATGTTTCCGGGCAATCTTTACACCCGTACTTTCTCCATAATGAGACAATATTTCTTCAAGGTGACCCAAGATAATCTGATGTTGATCCTCTAAAGATGGCTCTGCTAACCGTTCTCCGGTTTTCAAATAATGGCCAACCTGATTGATAAACCAGGGACGACCATAAGCTCCTCGTCCAATCATAACACCATCAGCCCCACTTTGTTGCAATAAATTTGCCGCATCATCAAAGGTGACAACATCCCCATTTCCAACGACAGGTAGGCGAACGGCTGCTTTAACCTGGGCAATGAAGTTCCAGTCGGCTGATCCATTATAAAGTTGGCAACGGGTGCGTCCGTGTATGGTGAGCATTTGAATGCCGCACTCTTCAGCAATTTTTGCAAGACGTGGGGCGTTACGGTTCGCATCATCCCAGCCGGTGCGCATCTTGAGGGTTACGGGCACCTTCACAGCTTTTACGGTTGCTTCTAAAATACGGCCGGCTAAAATCTCATCCCGCATCAAGGCAGACCCGGCATGGCCGTTGACAACTTTTTTGACAGGGCACCCCATGTTAATATCAATGATTTGAGCGCCGCGGTCTTCATTCAGCTTAGCAGCTTCCGCCATAATGTCAGGCTCACAACCCGCCAACTGAACCGCCATGGGAAATTCATCGGGCGACTTTTGAATCATGCGCATCGATTGACGTGTTTCACGGATCATGGCTTGGCTGGCAATCATTTCAGAAACAACCAGTCCAGCGCCCATGCTTTTGACAAGACGCCGAAAGGGCATATCGGTCACCCCCGACATGGGGGCCAGGATCACGGGCATAGAAAGCGAAATCGGTCCAATTTGAATGGTCATGCTTTGCGTCATATTATAGTTTAAGATTTATCTCCAAATTGAGACGTACACGGCTTGAGGTTTATTTTCAAGTTTAAAATCAATTGGTTGTGGTTCTTTTATCCCTTACTTGATGTCATTTTGAGTATTTTTGTGAGCATGAAGCATTGTTTCTATCTGAGTTGTTAGCGTATGAATCTGACCTTTAGTAACTTTTAAATCATTTTTAACGTCGGCAAGCTCCTGGCGCAATTGTTTGATTTCTTTTTGTAACGGGGAAATTTCTTCTGAATATATAAAGTCTAGAATGTCTGTAAGTATAGAGCTGAATTTTTTAATGGGAATATGTAAATAGTTAGATAGCTTTTCATCATATTCTTCAATTCTCTTGTTTATGAATTCTTTGTTTGGCAAGGGAATCTCGGGCTTTGCAGGTTCTGCGCAAGCCTGGGAAGCAAAAATTATTGATAATAATAAAAATAATTTTTTAGCCATTTATTTAGCCCAATTATTAAATATAATCTATATACAGGATATGGTTAATATATTAATTTTTTATTAAATAAAGAGGTCTGTCCTAGATGAGGGCAAGCATGCCAAATCTTCAGACTTAATGCATGTCCACTGATTCGGGGTGTCTTTTTTTCCTTTATATGGTAGAAATACTGGAATAGAAACAACAAATTGAAGGATCTCTCATGACCCTTCCTGCTCTCTTAACGGAGTGGATTGACTGGCTGCAAGATGTCCGGAAAGTGTCTCCCCATACGGTTGAGGCCTATGAAGGGGATATGAATCAATTTTTGGCTTTTCAAAACGGACACCACGGGAAAAATTTGTCTATTGAAGAGTTAACAAGCCTTTCGGTTCGGGACTTTCGGGCTTGGTTAGCGTACCGCTCAGCAGAAGACTATGGGCATCGGTCAACGGCGCGGGCCTTATCTGTAATTCGCAGCTTCTTTAGGTACATTATGAAACATGGTCATCCGGCCTGCACGGCGCTGGCAGGTATCCGCTCTCCCCGTCTGAAAGTGGGGTTGCCCCGCCCGTTAACGGTCGATCAGGCACGAAGTTTGGTGGAGGATATTGATGATTTGAATGAGGATCCCTGGATTGGCGGCCGTAACAAGGCTCTTTTTACGCTTCTCTATTCTTCCGGGTTACGGCTTGGGGAAGCTTTGAGCCTTACCCGGAAACAGGCCCCTTTGGAGTCGGATACCCTGCTGGTCCGTGGGAAAGGGAAACGGGAACGCCTGGTGCCCGTTTTGCCCATTGTCCAGCAAACGCTTCAGGACTATATTCGTTTGTGTCCGTATGTTCTGGCGCCGGATGGTCCCTTGTTTGTGGGCGCAAAGGGAAAGAAGTTAGACCCCGCCATCGCCCAAAAATCCATGCGCAATTACCGCCGTGCGATTGGATTGCCTGAATCTGCGACGCCCCATGCTTTACGCCATAGCTGCGCCACGCATCTTATGAGCGCATCAGGAGATTTACGGGGCATTCAGGAATTGCTGGGGCATGCCTCCCTTGCAACAACGCAGGTGTATACGGACGTTGACACGACCCGCCTCATGAAAATTTACCAAAGCGCCCATCCACGGGCAAAAATGGGCGTGAAACCTTCCAAGGATTAGGAACAATTTGCCTTGTTCTTCATCATATAAGATGGTTGTGAATTAAAAAAGAGAACCTAAATGATTATCATGTATTTATTGGAAAATCTTCTACGAGAGTCAGGTCTGCACAGAAGTGGCTCAAAGGACAGCTAAAAGTTAAAAAGAGGCCCTGTTTATCTGATAAATTCTTAAACTGATGGATGATGCCCGGCTCAATGGAAAAAATATCGCCGACTTTAATTTTGGTGGGATCATTCCAAAGTACCATTCCTCCCTTTTGGACTCCTGTATAAACTTCTCCTCTCCCTTTAAGGACATGGATGACATCTATACCATTACTATGAACATGGGCTTCTATTTTTCTCCCCGGTTGCAGCTCAAGCACGCCCACCATTATCTTTGAATCTCCTGCAAGAGGAACTCTCTTTATACCAACAGCAGGATCTACGGGGGCTGTTTTTAAAGCACTATGCCAATTGACAATATTCAAAGTCTCTTTGTCTCGGGTTTTAACCGCAACTATTTTCTTTTTTGACATCCCAATCCCCCCATAATTTTTCTTATTTTATAAGATTGTTTAAATGAGCCTACCCAATAGATTAGGTTACGCTTTCCTTGGGGATAGGCATAATTATTCTAAAAATTTATTTAAACTATATATAGAAATGTGTGGGCACTGTCAAGTTATTGAGAGGGATTTGAAGAATATGTAAAAGATGCTTTATGCGTATGGATTGAATTAACTTTAACATAAAAAGCACGTCCTTATCCGAAAACATCGTAAAAATGCCCCTATTTTTACTTTTTATAATCACTGCTCATGTGAGCAGATTGGATTGATTGTTAAATTTATATCATTGAATTTTTTGTGGCCAACGGCTGGGGAAATTGGTATCTAATAGAGGTAATGCTGAAATATATTTGCCACCGCTTGCTATTGATCATTCCCACGTTGTTTGGGATCATGTTGATTAACTTCATCATTGTTCAGGCAGCTCCCGGCGGGCCTGTCGAACAGATCTTGGCTAAAATCCGGGGCCAAACGTCAGACGTTGATATGCGCTTAGGGGGGGGGCAATCTGAGGTTCAGCTGCATTCCATGGGATCAGGGTTTGAGAGCAGCTATCGGGGCGCTCAAGGGATTGACCCCGCCTTCATTAAAGAACTCGAAGTTCAGTTCGGCTTTGATAAGCCTGCCCACTTACGGTTCATCCACATGATTAAAAATTACCTGACGTTTGATTTCGGACGGAGCTATTTTCGGGATCAAAGTGTTATTTCCCTGGTGGGTGAAAAATTCCCGGTTTCCCTTTCCTTAGGCTTATGGACTACGTTTCTGGTGTACCTCATCTCAATTCCCTTGGGCGTATGGAAGGCGGTGCGTGATGGCTCAACCTTGGATGTGTGGACAAGCGCTGTCATCGTCGTTGGTTATGCAGTTCCTTCTTTCCTGTTTGCTTTATTCCTCATTCTCCTTTTTGCAGGGGGCAGTTTCTGGAGCATTTTTCCTTTACGCGGGCTCATGTCAGATAATTGGGCGGATCTGAGTTTTTATGGAAAAATGGGGGATTATTTCTGGCACTTAACGTTGCCGGTTTTAGCGATGGTAATTGGCGGTTTTGCAAAATTAACCCTTTTAACGAAGAATTCTTTTCTGGAGGAAATCAACAAACAATATGTGATCACAGCCCGTGCAAAGGGACTCAGTGAGCGACGGGTTCTCTATGGCCACATATTCCGTAATGCCATGTTGATTGTAATCGCTGGATTCCCGACGGCTTTTGTCACTATCCTGTTCACCTCCAACCTTGTGATTGAAGTTTTATTTTCCCTCGATGGTATGGGATTGTTGGGATTTGAATCCGCCGTTAACCGCGATTACCCAGTCATGTTTGGAACATTATACATGTTTACCCTTGTGGGGATGGTCTTCCATTTGTTGGGAGATTTAGCCTACATGATGGTTGACCGACGCATTGATTTAGCAGCGAGCCGGACATGACCTTTTCACCCCTTACCCAACGTCGCATTGCCCAATTCAAAGCCAACCGTCGAGGGTATTGGTCCTTGTGGATTTTTGGCGTTTTGTTTTTTATCGTCATCTTTGCTGAATTCCTTGCCAATGATAAGCCACTGCTGGTTTCTTATGAGGGAAAATGGTATATGCCCATTTTCCAAACTTATCCGGAAACCCACTGGGGGGGGAAATTTCAAACGGCTACAAACTATCGGGATGCGTATGTTAAAAACATTATTGAAAAAAAGGGATGGATGATTTTTCCTCCAATTCCTTACCATATCAGTACTGTCAATTTTAATTTAACGGTTCCTGCCCCTTCCCCTCCTTCAACAGAGAATTGGTTGGGAACTGATGACCAAGGACGGGATGTCTTGGCACGTCTCATCTATGGCTTTCGTGTGTCCATTTTCTTTGGTCTTATTCTTACGTTTTTCTCGTCCATCATTGGTGTCGTAGCCGGCGCCATTCAGGGGTATTTCGGGGGACGCGTCGATTTAATTTGCCAACGCTTCATCGAAATATGGAGCGGATTGCCTATTTTATTCCTGTTGATTATTCTGTCGAGCATCATTGAACCTAGTTTCTGGTTGTTGCTTGGAATCATGCTGATCTTCAGCTGGATGAGCCTGGTTGCCGTTGTCCGGGCAGAGTTTTTCCGCACCCGGTCTCTTGATTATGTCCGGGCAGCCGAAGCCTTGGGTGTCCCGACATGGCGCATTATGGGACGCCATATGCTTCCCAATGCCATGGTCGCCACTGTTACCTATTTGCCTTTTATTCTGAATGGCTCCATTACCATGCTCACAACTTTGGACTTCTTAGGATTTGGATTGCCGCCAGGATCTGCATCATTAGGGGAATTATTGACCCAAGGGAAAAATCACGTCCAGTCCATCTGGTTGGGATTAACGGGATTCTTCTCTCTTGCCGTTTTGTTAAGTTTGTTGATTTTTATTGGAGAGGGCGTGCGTGATGCATTTGACCCCCGTAAGGTAATTACCTGATGACACTATTACGCGTGGACAATTTATCGGTTCATTTCACCAGCCGAAACCTGCCCCCGTCTGAAGCCGTTAAAGATGTTTCTTTCACTCTCAATCAAGGAGAAACATTGGCCCTCGTTGGTGAAAGCGGTTCCGGCAAATCGGTTAGTGCTTTGTCCATTCTTGGGCTTCTGCCTTATCCTATGGCTTACCACCCAACGGGTTCGGTCCTGTTTCAGGGGCAGGAGCTTTTAAATGCTCCGGAAGGAATTTTACGAAAAATTCGCGGGCATGATATTGGGATGATCTTCCAAGAACCGATGACGGCATTAAACCCCTTGCACACCATCGAAAAACAAATTGCCGAGCCTCTCTTAATCCATAAAGGGATGTCAAAGTCTTTAGCAAAAGAACGGGTCATTGAACTGCTGCACTTGGTTGGGTTTGCAGATGGGGTTAACCGCCTTCAAGCCTATCCCCATCAATTGTCGGGCGGCCAACGCCAGCGGGTGATGATTGCCATGGCTTTGGCTTGTGAGCCAAAATTATTGATTGCTGACGAGCCAACCACGGCGTTGGATGTCACTATTCAAGCTAGCATCCTGGACCTCCTCAGCAGCTTGCAAAAACAATTTCAGATGGGATTGCTATTGATCAGCCATGACTTGGGTATGGTTGCTAAAATGGCAAAAACAATTGCCGTGATGCGCAATGGCGAAGTGGTTGAGCAAGGCCCCATAGCGACTGTTTTGAAAAAGCCCAAACATCCTTACACCAAACATCTCATCGAATCTGAGCCCAGCGGACACCCCGCACCCGTTCCTAAAGCCGCGCCCTCCATTTTGAAAACTAAAGATATACAGGTTACTTTTAAAGGCCAGGAGAAATCATGGGCCAGCCGGGGCAGCGATGATGTTCGCGCTGTCGATGGTATTTCTTTTTCCCTCGTCGCCGGTGAAACCGTAGGCATTGTTGGAGAAAGCGGTTCCGGGAAAAGTACCTTGGCTTATGCCATATTGCGATTGGTCGATAGCAACGGTGAGATCAATTTTTGTGGAACAGATCTCCAGGGCCTCTCCCGCAGAACCGTTCGTCCTTTACGTCCCCAGATGCAAATCATTTTTCAAGATCCGTTTAGCTCCTTGAATCCACGTTTCTCCGTTGGGCAAATTGTGGCGGAAGGTTTAGAGATCCATCAAAAGCACTTGGACAAAAAAACCATTGATGACCAAGTACGGGCCATCTTGCAAGAAGTTGGTTTATCTGCCGATACGCACAATCGGTATCCTCATGAGTTTTCAGGTGGGCAAAGGCAGCGCATTGCCATCGCGCGCGCCCTCATTTTAAAACCAAAACTCTTGATCCTTGATGAACCCACCTCTGCCCTAGATCGGTCAATTCAAGCCGAAATGATCGGCCTTCTTCGAAACCTACAGACACGTTACCAACTGGCCTACCTTTTCATTAGCCATGATTTAAAGGTCGTGCGCGCCATGAGCCACCGCATGATTGTGATGAAACAGGGGCGGATTGTCGAAGAAGGAAAGACAGAAAAAATTTTCACAAAGCCTCAACGCGCTTACACAAAATCCCTCATTCAGGCTTCGTTTGAGATTTTGCCAGGAAGCGCATAAAAATCCCTTAATTACTAAAAAGTAATCGCATGTTATTTGTAGAATAATAACCTATTGAAGAAAAAGTCATACAAATGAGCAAGAAGGGGATATCAGTTTTCAACAAATTTAGCAGAGGCCTCTTGAACGCAGATTTCAACAGGGACACTGAACCAGAAGGTGCTTCCCTGGCCCATTTCACTCTTAACCCCTAGTTTTCCTCCCATTAAGCTCACCAGGTTTCTGACCAGGCTTAAGCCTAAGCCTGTTCCATCTGCCTTTGCGATCATCGAATCATCCCTTTGAGAAAAGTCTTCGAATAGCGTTGCCTGATTGGTTTGGGAAATGCCAATCCCTGTATCGCTGATCTGGAAAATGACTTCTTGTTGCGTATGGCTTCGTGGAGCGGTTGAAACATTAATTTGCACTTGCCCTTCTTGCGTGAATTTGAGAGCATTTGTTGTGAGGTTCAAGAGAATCTGACGAAGACGCACCGGGTCTGTTTTTACTTTTTCCGGCAGCTGGGTGCTAAAGAAAGTTTCAAATTTTAACTTTTTTTGCAAAGCAACTGGAACAAGAAGCCCATGAACTTCGTTAATGAGCGTACGAATGTTGACAGGCTTCAAGAACAACTCGGCATGGCCCGCTTCTAGTTTGCTATACTCTAAAATACTGCTCAACATATTCATGAGGGCATCCGCAGATGACTGTATATTATGAACATAATTAGCTTGTGTCTTATCAAGCTCTGTTTCTTTTAATAAACTAACCATGCCAACAATGCCATTCATTGGTGTGCGAATTTCATGGCTCATCGTTGCCAAAAAGCGATCCTTTG
>CAZXMD010000007.1:9788-22173 GCA_964641635.1 uncultured Candidatus Finniella sp.
GTCGCCAGAAATTTTGATTTAGCCATATTTGATTTCTCAGCGCTCTCTTTCGCCTCGGTCAAGTTTTCTGATGTCTTGGTAAATTCCCTCATAGCCTCATCATAAGAAGACGCAGCATGAGTCACGTTGCGCGTCATAAAAACACCGATAACACACAGGAGCAAGGTAACCGATATTCCTGTTGGTAAAAGGCGTGACAGGACGGAATGCGCCGTATCCTTCGGAGTCCACGTTAAATATCCTTCTGCGTTTCCCTCTACCTTCAAGGATAAGTGCTGGGAATCTTTCAATAAGGCTTCGTCATTTTTCTTCACATAGTGTAGCCCTGAGATACCAAAAGTTTTACTCATAGATTGGAGAAGCTGATCATTAACTGTTTGCGTCAATATCAAATATTTTTTCTTTTCCGTATCTGGCATTGAGCTTGAGTTAACGCTACTAATTTTTGAAATAGACGAAATATATAGAATATTGTTGTTGCTTATTGTTTTATAAACAGCACCTTTTTTGCCTTTTTTTTCTGATTCGTTAACAAGAGACAAAAAAGAGTCATTAAATGACTTGATGTTTTTACGAATATTCTCATCCTGTACATTCAAGAACTCTGTTTCACCACGCTCGTCCACAATAGCTGCAAAATCGATTCCAAAATTCTTCCACAAATCATTTCCAATATTATCATCAAACCATTTGGAATCCGGATTAATGACGATGTTTTCATAAACCAGATTGCCTGTAGCATAGCCTTTTGTGAGGGTTACAAGCTTCTTTGTCTCATTTTCTAAAGCATTTTCAACAAGGGTGTGAGACGCTGAGAAGTCGTGGTATCTGATAATCCAATAGCTGGATGATGTAATAAATAATATCGTCGCAAGACACACCGTTATTGCGATAGAAAAATAAAGAAAGATGTCCCGAAATACGGCATTTTTAATGCTCCGATCCATCGTTGACCTCCTTTTGAGGTAAACGCGTTACTTCGATCAGCGTAAGGTCATCAGAAAATGAGGGGTCTCCCAATAAACCAACCTGTTGCCGAACCGTTTGAATTACCCCTTGTCCATTCAATTCATGGGCAAAACTGTCAAGGTTTGTTGCATCTAAGCAAACCCCCGGCACGGCTTTTGATTCCCAGAGCAAGTCACTATATAAAACCAACGACGCCCCTTTAGGAAATGCCATCGTGTGTAAAGGATAACTTTGGCCCTCAACAATTCCCAAAGGAACGCCTGTTCCATCTCCCACCAGAAATTTTTTCTCTTCAGGAAAATAGATTAAGGGATGGGTTGCGCTGGCCGACGTATAAGTGAAAATATTTGTCGAAAAATCAATAACACCCACCAAAAACGTTGAAAATTGCCCTGGTGGCATGACACTGACCAGGCGATTGTTTAAGGCATCGATAATTTCTCCCGGGTCATCCGCACAGTGTTTAAATTCCTGAATAAGAGTGTGCAACCGAAAGGTGTGTAAAGCTGCCCGGATTCCTTTGCCCGAAAAATCACAAATCCAAATGGCCAATTGGTTAGGGCCAATATCCAAAATGCCCCAAACGTCCCCACTTAAAAAGCGCGATGGTACGAATAGGGAATCAATCTTAATATTATGACGTTCTCCCAATTCACGAATTAAATCAGCAGATGGCAGTAGTGATTTTTGAACCTCCAGCGCCTGATCTATATCCGCCTGGGCCAGCGTATGATAATCTTCCAGTTCATGCAGTAAAATAGCATTTTCTAACTGGACTTTAATCCGTGACAGAAGCTCTAGCCGATGAATAGGTTTGGTGATAACGTCATTAGCGCCGGACTGCCAGGCTTCAATCCGCTGTTCCGGCTCACTTAAGGCTGTTTGGACAATAATCGGCAAATGTCGGATTGTCGAATTTTTACGTAACGTCTTCATAACCTGAATGCCGTCCATTTCAGGCATCATTAAATCTAAGATCATAATATCGGGGAGAAAACTGTCAACTTTTTTTAAAGCATCATTACCATCTGTCGCAACTTCCAGGTTTTTGAAGCCTGCACTTTCCAGGTAACTTACGATTAATTCACGGTTCAATGCAGCATCATCAACAACCAAAATGCGGCTATCATAGAAAGAGGTTAATCTCTGCCCTACATTTTTTTGTATGCTTAGCATGACGCCCCTCAGGTATAAAAACGAAGCCGGAGGATTGTTCCATTTTCCTCAGCAGTAACCTCATCAGCAAAAGAATGAATAATCGCTAAGCCTTGAACATCGCTAGAAATTTTTGAAACTGCATGGGGCCAATCAAACCCCTTACCTGTGCTAATAATAACGACATCTATCCATTCTGGGTTTATATGGAAATTCATCTTTAACAATCGTTGCGCTAAGGTTTGGTCCTTCAAACGTGTTTTGATTAAATCACAAAAATTCAAGGATTTTTGACGATTGTTGGGAGAGTCAACTTCTAGATTGCTCCATAGTATGGCGTTTGTGACAACCTCGTGGGTTGATGTCAGAATCTGCTCACATAAAACCGGATGAAGGAAGGTTTTGTGAAGAAGAAAATGATCAATGACAGCAGTAATATCAATAATATATGCCGTCAGTGTTGTAAGAGATAACGCAAGGTCTCCGGGAGGCGCTTCAAAGCCACTTAATCCACGCTTTAGGTTGGTATCTTCAATAAGGATGCTACTGTCATTGTGAATGGCATCGATCAGATCTTGAGTTGTCGGGCTTGTTGCAAACAAAACAGCACGTTTCGTTAGACTTGCCGGCTTCCTCGAAGTTTTCTTGGAAGGCTTTGAAAAAGAATCAAGGTGGCCTTGGTTCTTGTGAGTTTTTTCTGATGGTGCAATCGGCATTGAGGTCACTCTATGTTAAACAGACTGTCAAATCTTCCTAAATCAAGCATCTTTTTCACCTGACCCTGGGCCCCTTTTAATATAACGTTGCCATTAACAGATTGAAGTTTATCCCTTGCAATGAGAAGCATCCCCAACCCGGCGGAATCAATGAATTCAAGTTCCGTTAGGTCAAAGAGGCAACACTTGCTATTGTTGTCTGTGACAATCTGAGTGATTTCACGAAAGCTACTATAATCGGCAAAAGTTAGTCGACCCTTCAT
The DNA here is from genome assembly GCA_964641635.1 of uncultured Candidatus Finniella sp. GTDB lineage: Bacteria > Pseudomonadota > Alphaproteobacteria > Paracaedibacterales > VGCI01 > VGCI01. The sequence goes on from CAZXMD010000007.1 coordinate 12,892, forward strand.
GTCGACCTCAATTTTTGGACCTGCAGATTTCAATGTATAAATCACGATAGATTCTCCCAAAAAAGATGTTTCCTAACCCCTAATTACCTTCAGTTTAAGAGACGGTATCTTAACGGAAGGTTAAAACGACAAAAAATATAAAAACATGCCCTTTTTGGTAGATATTCTATGTTTATTGAAGGAATTGCATCGTATAAAAGCTGAGGGAGTGGTGATTAATCTATGTTTTCGTCGCCAAAATTTTCAAAAGGCTGCAGGGATAATTCTTTGAATGTTAAACCTGTTCTTGTTTTTAAGCGCACAAGGTGTGTTTCAACAGTACGAGGCGACATGGAAAGAATGGACCCAATCTCTTTATAAGATTTGCCATCTTGTAAAAGCTGTAAGCAAAGGGCTTCATAAGTCGTTATATAGTCATTTAAACCCTCTCCAATCTTGAGGCGTGTCGATCGTTGGGGCAAAAAGAAACGTTTACGGCTTTGACCTTGTTTTGGGACAGTAATTTTAATGCGGTCATGGCATACATTATCTATATGAGAACGGGCTATCTTTGGAAAAAGCTCAGAGAATGTTTGAAGATCTTTTAAAATATGCAAATAATATGATGAAGGGGAGGGGTGAAGTTTTGACATTGCAAACGCCGTGCAGTCATAAAATTTTTTTTGCCGGCTAATAATGGTGATTCCATGAAAAATATTATCCTTATTTCTCGTTAACGAGATCATCTCCGGCGATAAAAAATCATCCCAAGAATATATGTAAGATTGACGAATATGGGTTGAGATATAATAGGATGGTTCTGAAAGGTTGTTTTCCAAGAAATCCTTGAAAAATATAGGATTATTTGCCAGAACGATGAAAGAATCATCCTTGTATATTCGTTTAAACTGGAAATAGGTAAGACTTCGGGGGCATAAAAAAAACTTACAGATGTTATCAATATTTTGCGCTGTGTGAACAAATTGAGGATAGTCTAGTATTTTCATCAGCAGCATCCTTTTTCTTTTTATTGGATGAACCCTTGAAACGAAGACATAATTTTTATTATATCCAACACCGCAACTAATAGCTGCAACCTCATCAGGACATCTTAGCAGATTTTCTACCACAGGGCCACCAAGAAACATGTACGGGATCAACCCTGACAAAAGATTCAGGACAATATCTCTATGGTTCTTAAAGTTAACTCAACAATTACTCAAGGTGTCAACCTAGTTAGTTAAAGAGATTATAATCCAGAATGTCGCAATAGGGATTTATGAGGTTTTACTAACAATTTAAAGTAAAAAATGAATAATTAAGAGTTACGCTTTCCAGGGCTACGCGGAGCCTTTAATCCGCGACAAACTTTCCTTCGAAGCATCATCTATCAACGTAATCTCTATGCGTTCTTTTGATCCTCCGATATTCTTTCTTTTTAAGGCGACAAACCCGACTTCGGCTGTAGATTTAACATGAGTGCCGCCACAAGGGACCTTTGAAAATCCCTCTATCTCCCAAAAACGCCTTTGATTTTCAATGTCAGAAAAGTCTGTTTTAATAATCTCATCCCGTTTAATGATTGCATTGTATTCCGTTAGGATTTCTTCAAAAAGGGCTGAAATATTCTGATTACAAACAAAGTCGATACGGGCTTTTGTTTCAGCAATATGGTCCCAATTTTCTCAAAGCCAAACTTTCGCGTCACAAGCTCAAGGATTAATTCAGCCGCAAAATGCAACCGCATAAGCCGATATCGACGAGGCCAGTCAATTTTCATGGTCACAAGGTCGCCCGGACAAAGCCTATGTCCTTCTTCAAGGATGTAGATAATTTCGTTACCTTCTATTCTTGAGTCAAGGATGGGATATTCGTTGATTGTGCCTTGGTCGCTTTCCTGTCCCCCGGAAAATGAGAAAGCAATCGTATCTTCCACCAAGATTTGGTTACCATCAACAGACGCAACCTTTGTGGTCAAGGTGTGTTGATACGGATCATCCCAAAAAACTTTTTGCATCTTTTTCTACCCAGGGCTTGGAGGTAATGAATCAAGCATCTTTATTGAGCGGTACAGCCCATATTCTGCATACCGAAAACAAGCGTCAAAGCAATAAGCCACATCACGCACCCAATGATAAAGTCCAAAATTTTCCAGGCCATGGGTTTTTGGAAGAGGGGGCCCAGGTAACGCGCGCCAAACCCCATGGTGAAGAACCAGACAAAAGAGGCAAAAATGGCCCCGAAGGTAAAATAGGGGCGTTCTACGCTTGAAAATTGTGCGCCGATACTACCCACCAAAACGACCGTGTCTAAATAAACATGAGGGTTCAAAAGACTGAGGGCCAACGCCGTTGAGATGGTTTCTTTAAGATTGGGAAGATGGCCTCTTCCTTGATTAACCTTTAGAGATTCTGTTTTGAAGACAGCCCTAAATGACCGGAGTCCATAATAGAAAAGAAAGGCAGCCCCTCCCCAACGGGCCAAAGACAGCAAGAGGATGCTTGAGGTTAAAATCCGCCCCAATCCGCCAACGCCAAGAATAATCAGAAGTGCATCAATAACGGCGCAAATAAAGACCGTGGCAAAAACATGGTTTTTTAGGATCCCTTGTTTTAAGACAAAAGCATTTTGAGCACCGATGGCGATAATTAACCCGGCGCTGGTGGCAAATCCTTGGGCCAAGGGAGCAAAACAAAAGCCGTACATGCAGAAACCGCCCCCTTGGAGTTAAGTATATCGAGTCCATTTATACAGCCTAATGAGTATCCTGATCAACCGTTCCCTATTTCTTTTGAGAAGAACTTCCTTCCGGATAAAGCCGTAGTTTGGAAGGGATGGGGGTTTCTTCAAGGGGAGGACAGGGGGCGCGGCCGTAAAGGGCCAGAAGGTTAGCAGCTGTCACCCACACAACCGTATGGGAAAATGGGTTTTGGGGGTCCTGGCTTATAGGGCGGTCGATAATTTCATGATCGGAAGTCGCGTTTTGCTTTTCATCACTTCCCAAAAAATCTGACCCTAAAGGATTGGGATAAGCCCCCTTGCCTTTGGGGCCATGGCTAATAAGGGCAAGGGCAATATTTTTTTGACCATTCCTTATATGGATTGGATTCAAATGTAGATAGGTAGCGGATTGGGGCATTTCACATAATTTATTTCTTAAAGACTGTATTGGTGATTGGCCATAGAGCTTTTCAGGAAGGGTGGCGTAATCATGGTCTACCACATAGGTAAACCAATGGCGGTATCCATCTTTTGCGACACTTTCCGGCAATCCTAAATCAGCATAGGGCACAATGCCCCGGCGGCGGCGCGCGGTTACATCCTGCTTCCCGTAAGAATCTATGGGGTTTGCAGCATAAGGCAACGATTTATTTTGGATAGCATAACTGGCTAATGCATAAAGGATCTTTTCCTGGTTCTGGGCGGTCGTTGCGGTTTTTTGCCAGTTAAGCATGCTTGTTAAAGCGGGCAAAGCCATGCTGCTTACGACGCCGATAATGATGAGGACAATAGCAATTTCAATTAAAGAAAATCCAGGAATATTGTGGCGCATGGATGATTTTAACCTTGTCAATCTGACTCTGGTCATAACACATCCTTACAACCATAGGAAGCATTTCTTTTTTACGAAAGAGGCCAGAAAGCTGTTCCCAGGCGAACCCAGCTGGCGCCATGAGCAATAGCCATGGGGTAGTCACCGCTCATGCCCATACTTAAATCAGATAATTTGTGCGTATGGGCCAAGTCTGCCAGTAAGTGAAAGTGATGGGCTGGATCTTCGGTTGCGGGAGGAATGCACATTAACCCCGTCAAGGGCAAAGCATGGAAGCGGCACAAATCGATCAAGGCGGGTAAGTCTTCCTTCAAGACGCCGCTCTTTTGCGGTTCACAGCCTGTATTAACCTGGATTAGAATTTTGCGCGTTTTTCGCCCTTCCTTTTTCCATTCTTTGACAAGGGCAAGAAGCAATTTGGGGCGGTCAACTGACTCGATAACATCGAACAATTTAAGGGCTTGTTTGACTTTATTCGTTTGTAAAGGGCCGATGAGATGAAGGCGAAGGTCAGGATACTGAAGGCGCAAATCTGGCCATTTATCCGTGGCCTCTTGAACACGGTTTTCCCCAAACCACCGATGGCCAGCTTCAAGAAGAGGTCGTATTCGCTCAACAGATTGATTTTTGCTTACAGCCAGAATAGGAACCAGCTCGCGTCCTGCCGCTTGACAGGCTTGTCTCACGGTTTCATAGGCTGCTTTAATAAACGTCTTATTTTTTCCGAAAGGCATCCAACACAACAACATTAGAGCCATCCTGGCTTCCTGCAGGTTGAGGCGCTTGTGAATTCGCTTTGGTTTTGGATTTGGATTTCGGTTTCACAGGCAGCTTTTGTGGAACTGCTTTTTCATGGATGGTCGGGGAAAACTGCAGCCCAAACTTAACGGAAGGATCTACAAAGCTGACAATTGCCTGGAGAGGAACGGTCAAGCGTTCGTGGATGTCGTTAAAACACAAGGTGACGAAGAAGGAATCTTCCTCAACTTCGAGGTCCCAGAATTCATATTGAAGGACAATGGTAATTTCTTCCGGGTACTGTTCGAGCAAATAATCCGGTAAATCAACACCCGGATAATCTGTGCGGAAAGAAATGTAAAAATGATGGTTACCCGGCAAACCGCTTCTTGCAACCTGCATCAAGGCTTCACGGACAACAGAACGTAAACTCTCTTGCACCAGCTGTTCATAATCAAACTTAATTACTTTACTCACGTTGTTTGGTTCCTTATCTGAATTCATAAAATATATCATCGAATTCTTCGAAAATTTAGTGGGGGGCTTCTGTTGCCCAGTGCCCCCCGGACTGCTAGTCTTTTACTACTTTAAATCAGCTATTGCCAATTTTAAGCAGCAGCAGCTGTTACCAACCGATTAAGGTTAGCAACTTCTGCAACTTGAGATGTACCATTACGGTTAGCATCTATTAAAATAGCCCGATAACGGCGGTACAATGCCGGGCAAAAGATATATCTTTATTACGCACGTCGATCCTGTTTCACCCCCATATACGCCTTGTGCTACTGTAGTTAGCACGAAGACTTAATCTCTGGTGGAGGCGCCGGGTACCGCCCCCGGGTCCGCAACGCTTATTTCATAAATCGTTTATCGCCATAGATGGTTACCCATCACTATATAAAATAGGGTGTTTTCACTGGAAAAAAAAGGGGTTTAACGCTAATCTGGTCATACTTTTAAAAGAAAATCACATGAGGGACACATGCCTGCTGCCTTAAAAACAGACAAAAATCAAGAAATTCAACAACTTAAAGAAGAGCAATTTGTCACACGCCGGGCAACGGTTTTTTCTTTGGAAGAAGTCCTTTATGACCCTTTTCCAGTCTTAGACCATGGTTTTGTCCGTGTCATTGACTATATGGGAGATGATTCTGCCATCGTTCAGGCTGCCCGGGTGTCCTATGGGAAGGGCACAAAAATGGTGAGTGAAGACAAGGGATTGATCAATTATCTGATGCGCCATCGCCATTCCACGCCCTTTGAGATGTGTGAGATGAAATTCCACGTCAAACTGCCCATTTTTGTTGCCCGTCAGTGGATTCGCCACCGCACGGCCAATGTAAACGAGTATTCTGCTCGCTATTCCATTATGGATAACGAATTTTATATCCCGAGCCCGGAGCATCTGGCAGCCCAGTCCACAACCAACCGGCAAGGGCGCGATGCCGTTCTGCAAGGCGACCAGGCCGCACGGGTACTGGACTTATTACGGGAAGATGCCTTAAGAGCCCACCACCATTATGAGACGATGCTTAATGAAGATAGTAGCGGGAATGTACTCGACCCAGCTCTTCCAGGACTTGCCCGCGAGTTGGCGCGCATGAACTTACCCGTGAATTTTTATACCCAGTGGTACTGGAAAATTGACTTGCACAACCTGATGCACTTCTTGAGCCTTCGGGCAGATCCCCACGCTCAGTATGAAATCCGGGCTTATGCGGATGTGATGCTGGAAATCTTGAAAAAATGGGTTCCCATTACCTATGAGGCATTTACGGATTACCGCATTGGCGCGACCTCCCTTTCTGGAAAAGGCCTGGCAGTTGTGAAAGCCCTTTTGAAAGGGGATCCTATTGATCAAACCTCGAGTGGCATGAGCCCCCGGGAATGGCGTGAGCTCCACCAAATGCTTGATCTAGAACCTCAAGCAGCGCCAAAAGCAGCTAAAGGATAAGAACTTCTGTGCCTTTGTTTTTAGCAATCTATCAGCGGCTTACGCCTTTTTTTACGAGGGGCGTGTTGGCGTATGTACGTCATCGCCTGAAGAAGGGGAAAGAAGACCCTAAGCGGTTAAATGAGCGGTTTGGAAAAGCCTCGGCGTCCCGCCCAAAAGGCTCTGTCGTTTGGTTCCATGGAGCCAGTGTGGGGGAAGCGATGTCACTTTTGCCCCTCCTTCACCGCATCCGCACCCAGTTTCCGGACATAACGCCCCTGGTTACAACGGGAACGGTTACGGCAGCCGCCGTGATCGCCAAAGTGTTGCCTGAGGGGTGCCTGCATCAGTACAGCCCTTTAGATGTGCCGGCCTGGGTTGAGCGCTTCTTGAATTATTGGCAACCGGATGTCGCTGTTTTTGTTGAGTCTGAGTTTTGGCCTAATCTGATTTTAACATGCCAGGCCCGGAAAATTCCTCTTTACCTGGTGAATGCCCATTTATCAGAAAAAAGCTACCAATCCTGGCGACGCTTTCCGTTCGTAATTGGTCGTCTCCTATCGTGTTTTGAGGTCTGCCTTGCTCAATCAGAAACCATTGCGAAGCGTCTCAAAGATCTTGGCGCGCCACCCTCCAAGGTACGTATCTGTGGAAACCTTAAGTTTGCGGCAAGCCCTCTGCCCTATGACGCCGCCGAATTTACCGGAATACGATCCGTTATTCAGGGGCGGCCTCTTTGGGTAGCGGCGAGCACCCATTCCGGGGAAGAGGCGTTGATGGGAGAGGCCCATCATTTATTGAAAGAGGCCCTGCCAGATGTGCTAACGGTTATCATCCCTCGCCACTCCCATCGCGGGGAGGAAATCGCCAGGGAGCTGATGGCAAAAGGCCTGCAAGTCGCCCGGCGGTCCTGTCAGGAAGTGATCCACCCCTCAACCGATGTCTATCTGGTTGACACAATGGGAGAACTGGGCTTGTTTTATCGCTTAAGTGACATTGCCCTCATAGGGGGAACTTTTGTTCCCATCGGGGGACATAATCCCATTGAGGCTGCATTGCTAGACTGTGCGTTAATCTGGGGCCCCTATATTCATAAGCAGACTGAAATATGCGACGTGCTTAAACCCGCGGCATCTCCGGTGGCCACAAAAGAGGAACTGGCAGCCATGGTGAAATTACTTCTTACCAAGGAAACAGTTCGCAAAGACAAAATTGGCACAGCGCGTCGTTTACTAGAGACTCAAGCCTATGTCCTTGATGATGTTATTGAAACATTAAGAGAAAAGTTGGAAGGAAAGAATAGGGATGCCAACGGTGACCTTCTCTCTATAGAATCAAGCTCTCTATAGAATCAAGATTGTTCTTAAAAGGCCAAAGTGATAAATCAAAGTAACCCGCAGCCTGAGCTTTCTTTATAGATTTGGATAGAGTCTAAACCAGGTATCTTTAGGGGTTGATTTCTTTTCTACTGCAATGGTGAATTGACCTATTTTTATCTTAACTCCCGGACGAGGAAGGACTTTTGTATGAAATATTACTAAGCCGAACACGGTATGGGTTGGATATGCTGAAAGATCTATATTTAATAAACGTTCTAAAGAGTAGAGAGAGGCTGTTCCTTTTATTAAGTACGTACCATCTGGAAGATCAATCCAATCTTCTTCCGTAATATGGAATTCATCTTTGATTCTGCCTAGGAGAACCTGCATAAGGTGATCAAAAGTCACAAAACCCGCTAGATCTTTGCCATTATATACGAGAGCCAAATGTGATATGCCTCTTCGGAAATCATCTAATAATTCTAAAGAGGGTGTGTCAAATGTTACTTTCATAATGGGACGTATGAGCTTTCTTAAATCAAGATTCTTTTTTGAAGAATATGCAATGGAGAGAATGTCTTTGATATGCAGAATCCCTATAATATTGCTTGCCTTCTCTTCGTATACAGGATAACGGCTGAAACGATGCCTTGTAATAACGCGAAAATTTTCTGAAAAAGGTTTGTTAATATCAAGAGCAACAAGTTCATCAGTCGAACGCATCACCTCATGGGCTTTAAGGTCATATAATTCTATTAATTTATTGAGAATGCCCAGTTCGGAATGAGAAAGATCGCCGTAATCATGACTAAGCTTAAATATGAGTTTAAGCTCTTCGGTTGAAATGGCATGATCTGTATGGGACACCTTATCCAATTTAAATAGCTTAAGAAGTTTATTGGCGCTTAAGTTCAACAGATAGATAGCGGGATACATACTCACGTAAAATAAAAAAAGAGGAAAGGCAGTCATAAGAGACATTTTACCAGGCTGGCGAATGGCCATAGATTTTGGCATGAGTTCCCCAACAACTATGTGAAAAAACGAGATGATAGAAAAAGAAATCAAGAAGGATAGGAAGTGGTGTACTTCTTTTGAAAAGAGGCCTAGCTTTGTAAAAAGAGGAGTGATAAGAGCTGCAACAGCAGGCTCCCCTATCCATCCTAAACCTAAAGAGGCAAAAGTAATTCCAAGCTGACAGGCAGAGAGATAAGAATCCAGGTTTTGATGGACGATGAAAAGAACGCGACCTCTTATTCCTCCTAAGCGCTGGATTTCTTGAGCTTGAGTATATCGTAATTTAACAAGAGAAAACTCAGCAGCAACAAAAAATCCATTAAGGATAACCAATAATAAGGCCAGAAATACACCTGAAATAGAAATAAGGATGGTATGTCTCCGGTAAAATAAGGGCCTTTCCTCAACCTTATCAAAAGGAGAGTTAAATAAACATTAAAATACAATACGATAGTATGAGGGTTTGCAATCAAATTACTCTATATATATTAAACAACGAGGTGGGTATTTGGGTGAAGTTGCTTAGATTAACGGGCCCTAAAATGGGCGGCGCAAAAGCACAAGTAGGCCGTTAGCTGTTTTGTTACCAGAGTAATAGAGATAAACAGTGGCGCAAGGGAAAGGTTATTGTCAGGAAGTCCAGATTTATAGACCCAACAAGATGAATGGCGGGAGTGACGGGACTCGAACCCGCGACCTTCGGCGTGACAGGCCGACGCTCTAACCAACTGAGCTACACCCCC
>CAZXMD010000008.1:0-2272 GCA_964641635.1 uncultured Candidatus Finniella sp.
ATTCTTGCAAATATAATTGGGACAACAGGAGCATCGATGCTTTTAATTCGCCCTTTTATTGCCTTGAATAAACATCGGCTTTATAAGACCCATCTAATTATTTTCTTCATTTTTATGGTCTCAAATATTGGGGGTGTCTTAACACCTCTGGGAGATCCTCCTCTCTTCATTGGTTTTTTAAATAATGTTGATTTTTTTTGGACAACCAAAAACTTATTCGTTCCCTTCCTCCTCGTTGGTGGAAGTGTTTTGGCTGTTTTTTGGCTGATTGACCATTATTATTTTTATCATGACCCTTCCGTACCGGACCCTGCCCATACGCATGGAGAAGCAAGAATTCGGGTTAAGGGGTCCTTTAATTTAATTTTCTTAAGCGTTGCAATTGCTGCTATTTTACTTGAAAGCATGGTTGCTGCCCCCCCCCATGCTTCCCTTTTCGGTTTAGCTATCAATCTCTCGGCATTAGGTCGAGACGTTCTTCTGCTGTCTATGGCTTTTCTCTCGTGGAAGCTTACTTCACCACAAATTCATAAAGATAATCAGTTTACTTGGGAACCTCTTGAGGAAGTAGCGCTCATCTTCTTAGGAATATTCATTACCGTAATTCCTGCTTTAAGCATGTTAAAAGCTGGTGAATCTGGCCCTTTGAAAGATCTGATCCATCTGGCTAATCCCAACAATATACCGAACAGCAGCCTTTATTTTTGGTTAACTGGGATTCTGTCCGGGTTTTTAGATAATGCCCCAACCTACTTAATTTTCTTCAATATGGCTGGCGGGGAAGCAAAATACTTAATGAATGAAGGAGCAAACATTTTGGCAGCCATCTCTACAGGCGCCGTCTTTATGGGAGCCCTGACTTATATTGGAAATGCGCCAAACTTTATGGTTCGTTCCATTGCCGTGAAGTCTCATATCAAAATGCCTGGGTTTTTAGGATATATCTTGTGGTCCATTTGCATCCTGTTGCCCATTTTCGCATGCTTTAGCTGGCTCTGGTTTTCTTAACAGTCCTTCTTTTGAAATTTCGTCATAGAAACGATATTTTCCTTTGCCATCTTGTTTCACCGTATACATAGCGGCATCTGCCTGCTTCAGCAAGGATTCGCTATCCTCACTCACTGAATAAATGCCAATGCCGATGCTCACGCCGATGGTCATTGAAACATCGTTACGGATATACGGCTCAGATAGGGACCTTAATATACGTGCAGCAACCATTTCAACCTTGATACGGTTTGACGCATGATTTAAAGTTATACAAAATTCATCTCCGCCAAAACGGGCCAGAACATCATCACCACGAACACATCGCCGTAAACGTTGACTTACCTGGTTCAACAACCAGTCCCCCATCTCGTGGCCATAAGAATCATTAATAACTTTAAACCCATCAAGATCGAGGAAAAGGACGGCGAGGACCTTGTTGTCTGTCTCTTTAAAATTGAGAATAGATTGATTTAATCTTTGATGAAAAGCCTTGCGGTTTGGTAAACCGGTTAAGGAGTCATGATAAGCTAGGAAAGTCAGGTCCTGATGTTGGGCTTTATCTTGCGAAATGTCTTTTGCCACCAACGCTCCCCCGCCATCCGGCGTGCGATAGGTAGTTACCGCTAACGTCAATCCGTTTGTCAGGGATTCTTCCCATTGGCAGGCAGGTAGCATAAAGTTGGCTTTTTTATCCTCCAACCATTGCCGGATTGATTTTTCTCCTTCATTTTCATATAGATAAATACCAGCAGCAACATTCGCTTCCAGGAAGTTCTCAAACGTTAAGCCTCCTCGGATCATATCTTCCTGATTTTTAAGATGGGGATAAAATTCAAACAACTTATCATTGTGCATAACCAGATGATTATCTTGATCAAAAATGGCGAAACCATCCGGCAAATCTTGAATTGCCGCTTCCAGCTCCTGGCGGGTGCGTTCCATCTCTTTTGAGCGTATAAGACGCTGTTCAAAAGCGTATTTCTTTTCTAAGCCGGCATGAACGCGCATTTTTAACAATGCCGGATTTACGGGTTTTGCCAAATAATCCCCAACACCTGACTCCGTAATTTGTTCCATTACTTCCATATTTTCAGGAGGACCAATAATAATAATCGGTATATACCCGATGTTCGGATCCTCTTTAATTTTCTTTAAAAAATCATAAAGAGAATCTTTAAACATCATATAATCCAACAGGATTGTTTCAATTGAATTCGTTCTCAAACAGTCCATGGCTTGAGATTCATTTTCTGCATTAATAATTATGTGTCCCTCACGAGTC
>CAZXMD010000008.1:2282-19333 GCA_964641635.1 uncultured Candidatus Finniella sp.
CGAGTCAGACGGCGCATCAATGCCTGAGACGTGTTTGGGTTATTATCTAAAACCATTAATGTCCCTGTTCTGGACATCCATTCTGGCTCATGAACTGAAGCCGCATTGATCATATTGACAATTCGATCAAAGCCCATAGAATGCAGATATTGATTTCCCGCACTTATTCCCTGTTCATCCCATGAAAATTCTTCTGGATTGTTCACGGGAAAAGACTTATTTTTCAATGAGGTGTCAATCTTTTGAAAAATATCTTTTAATCCCATAAAATGATCGGCGTTTTGTTCGGCCAAATAAGTCTTGATGCTATTCAGGTTATGAGAAAATTTTTCCTTTAGATTTTTTAAATGTTCAGCATTTTTGCTTGTTTCGCGAAGGGTAGAGTTAATTTGCGTTAAAATAGTTAAGGAATCGCTAACAATATCAGATGCATCACAATCTTCCGGAAAGTGTTGACGAAGCGTTGATAAATAATATCCTATGCTGAGAAAGCTTGCTTCCAAAACTTTATTCTCCGTCAGGAGGGGGCTTGGCGCAGCTTGTCCCGAATTTTGTTGCATTGGCAACAATCTCCTTCTACTTATCTACAAAAACTCAATGCACGAGCGTTTGCTCAGCATTCCTGTCAAGAATAGTTTATCGAAAAACAATTAAAGAGGCATTAAAAACAGGTTTTTAAAGGGTCTGAAGGCACCCCTACCCTACCATAAGCAAGAGCAACTCACAGCGCCTCCAGGTCTTAAAAAAAATCCCCTTGATTTTCTAAAGGATTTTGTGGTTAAGCTGGGGTGCAATTCAAAATAATCTATTTTCTGGAAAAAACTCTGACCTTTCAAGGAGGAAATAACAATGACCCGGTCTGAACTGATTGCCAAAGTCACAGCATCCTTTCAAAACCTAACTTATGCTCAAGTGGAAGAGATGGTTATTAAAATTTTTGATGAAATTATGGAAGCCCTCGCTGAGGGTGGCCGTGTTGAACTACGTGGATTTGGCACCTTTTCTATCCGTCACCGTAAACCACGAAAAGGCCGCAATCCTCGCACAGGCGAAGTTCTAATGGTAGAAAGCAAAAGCGTTCCCTTTTTCAAAACCGGCAAGGAATTGCGTCAATTATTGAATTCCTAAAAAGGTATCTTCCATGAATTGGCTGACAAATCTCGTTCGCCCTAAAATTCAAGCCCTCATGCATAAAAATGAGGTGCCCGATAATTTGTGGGATAAGTGTGATGCTTGCGAGCATATGCTGTTCCATCGGGATCTTGTCGAAAATAGTTTTGTTTGCCATCAGTGTCAAAATCATATGCGCATGGACGTTCAGGTTCGCCTTGAATCCTTATTTGATAATAAAACATTCGTAAAAGCCTCTTTGCCAAAGGTCTTACTAGATCCCTTGAAGTTTAAGGACAGCAAACGCTATACGGATCGCTTGAAAGACTACCGCCAAAAAACCGGACGGGATGATGCCATTGTCGTCGCCAGCGGTAAAATTGGAGGCCAACCTGCTGTTGTTGCAGCATTTGACTTCTCCTTTATGGGGGGATCTATGGGAATGGCCGTTGGGGAAGGTATTCTGACAGCGGCAGATTTAGCCATTAATACGCATTCGGCCCTCATCGTTGTTCCCGCTTCGGGGGGAGCGCGTATGCAGGAAGGCGTGTTCTCCTTAATGCAAATGCCCCGCACAACCATTGCTGTAGAAAGAGTGCGCGAAGCAGGGCTACCTTATATCGTTATTTTGACAAATCCCACAACAGGGGGTGTCTCAGCGTCCTTTGCCATGCTGGGAGATGTTACCCTTTCAGAGCCTCAAGCCATTATCGGTTTTGCCGGAGCGCGCGTCATCGAAGAGACTATCCGCCAGAAATTGCCAGAAGGCTTTCAACGTGCCGAATACCTCTTAGACCATGGGATGGTTGATATGGTTGTGCACCGCCATAAACTGGCAGAAACCGTGGGTCGTATCATAGGAATGCTGAATCCCCGACCCGGACAATTACGGCGGTAACATTTTTCTCTCGTAACGCGTTTTAAAGTTTCTATATATATCTTAAGAAAGGAAAATTTAATTGCCTTTCCTAGTTGATTACATGAGAAAATAGTATGATCTTCGTAGAAATTATTTTTGGAATTATTGAATGCCTTGTCTATCTTCTTTTTGATTCTTCAAAGAAGGAAAAGGAGGAAAAAAACCATATGATTCAACGAAACACAGACTAAAGGGAGATTGTCCATGAACAAAGGTATTTATTTCATTCTGGGCCTTGTACTTGCAGGAATTGGAACAGCTGGATATTGGGCTTTAAAGACGGAGAATAAACCCGTTGAGCCCCCAAAACAAGCAAGCAGAAAGATCTCTTTATTAACCATTAATTATATTCCAACGTCCCCTTCCAAGCCCATTGATGGCGGATCATTCTGGGAACTTCAAGCCTCAACTGAGGCAGAGCCTGCTGAAAGAAATTTAAAAGACTTGAAAGGAAAGCCTGTCATCTTACATTTTTGGGCAACCTGGTGCGGGCCTTGCGTTGAAGAATTGCCACATTTGGATGTCTATGCAAAAAAGCACGAGAATACCGCCCACATCATTGCCGTGGCGACAGATTTTAAAGATGTTGCCAAAATTCGTGACTTTTATACAGCCAAGGGAATCAAAAATTTAAGCATCACTTTTGACAAGGGTGGCATTCTATCGCGCACGTTTCGGGCTTCCGCCTTACCAACAACTGTGTTTATTAACTCAAATGGACATGAAATCGGACGCATCCAGGGCGCTATTGAGTGGATGGGAATGGCTGGGCGGCTCATCAATACTCATTTGAGCCGGAATTAAGGGTATAAAATTCCGCTAGCGACATTTTAAATCACTATCTATACTTGTGAAAATAACTTAAAGGAAAATGTGATTAACAATGGCGAAGCTTTATTTTTACTACTCCGCGATGAATGCGGGAAAAACAACGACCCTGCTCCAATCAAGTTATAACTACCACGAACGAGGAATGGACACCCTATTGTTCACCCCTATCATTGATGATCGGTTTGCTCCCGGAAAAATCGCCTCACGTATTGGGTTAACCAAGGATGCAATCCCTTTTGATCCCTCCTTTAATTTTTTTGACTCTATCGAAAAAAACCAAAGAGCCCTGCCAAAATTAAAATGTATTCTGGTAGACGAAGCTCAATTTATGACCAAAGAACAGGTTCTGCAATTAACCCAGGTAGTTGATCAGCTTAAACTCCCTGTTTTAACCTATGGTTTGCGTACAGACTTTTTGGGCGAAACCTTTGAGGGAAGCCGTTATCTTCTTTCCTGGGCAGATGAGTTGACCGAAATCAAGACCATTTGCCATTGTGGGAGCAAAGCCACCATGAATGCCCGCTTTGATGATCAAGGGAATATCGCCCGGGAAGGTGAACAGTTTGTCATTGGAGGTAACGACCGCTACATCGCTCTATGTCGCAAACACTACGTGGCAGGAAACGTGGGTAGCTAAACTAGTTAGGCAAAAACAACTCCAACCCAATCTCTACCTAATTTTTTCAAGAAGGCCGACTATCCATAAATTTCTGGTAACTCAACAGCGCTTCCATACCCCCATAAATAAGGGGAAGTTTTAAAGCGTCTTCAATAGTAAGCCAAGCCGCTTCTACATGTTCTTCAAGACTTACATTAAGGACAGGCAGTGTTAGAAGGCGCACCCGGAACCGATAAAAGATATAATCATTGAGAGACCCTCGAATGTACATCTCGCCAATTTCTTCCAGATCCTCTTCCTGAAGGGATATACCAACCTCTTCAAAAACCTCCCGGACAGCCGCTGTACGGGGCGTTTCACCTTCGTCGATTTTTCCTCCTGGGATACCCCATGTATCTCCCTGGTGTTTATGGGGCGTTCGTTTTAATAGAAGAATTTTATTCTCAAACTCACAATAGCAACCAGCGACGCTTACCGTTGGCAGGAAACCCGGGGGTGGTTCAAAAAACACAAAAGTCATGAGTTATTCTCCCGCAAAGACCAAGGGGCGCTGCAGCGCAAAGAGAAGAATGGCTAAAACGCCAACACAAACCATCATCATGGCGGCATAAACGGGAAAGATTGTGCCATTAAAAAAGATACCAGACGTACTCACAATCACACCCAGAAATAGATTCCTTAAGGTTGCCATAATAGAAACGGACAACCCCCGGTCATCTGGAAAAATCTCTATCGCACGAGTAGCGCAGGTTGCCACGACAAAGGGCAAGGCAAAATTACTAATGGAGAAGATAGCCAATATAATGGTGGGCGTATTGGGAAGTTGATGACTTGCCGCCGCGAACGCTGCAACGATAAACCCAATAAAACCATAAAGACCAATCTTTAAAGCGCCTTTTAATCCTAATACCCCCACATACTGACGATAAACCATCGACCCAATAAAATTAAGGGCAATAGGAATGGCTTGAGAGAAAGAATATTGTGTTGGTGAAAATGCGAAACCGTCAATAAAAATGAAGGAAGCATTGGCAATAAATAGACCCGTAAGAGTAATCGGTAAGGCGTGTCCCAAACACATCAACAAATATTCCCGATCTGTCAGCAACATCTTTCCCTTAAGCATCAACTCAGCAAATCCGCCCTGATTAGCTTTCTCCCCTTTTTTAAGGGTTTCGGGAAGAATCACTCGTAAAATCACTGCAACAACCAGCATTGAAAAAAAGTTTAGGGTAAAACAGGAGCGCCATCCGAAATGCTCAGTCAATTGCGCCCCAATAATGGGGGAAAGTGCAAAAACAATGGGGAATAAAGAGCCATATATGGCCATATATCTGGCGTATTGAGCGCCATGGAACATATCCGCAATCACAACAACGCCCAAAACGCTGAGTCCTCCACTTCCAATAGCCTGAATAAATCGGCTAAAAGAAAAAACTTCGATTGTATCTGCAAAGCAGCAACCCAAGCCTCCAATTAAGAAAAATCCAAATGAAATAAATAAAAGAAGGCTTCGCCCATATATGTCGCTTAAACGCCCAAAAGGGAGACCAACAAGCGCACACGTCAGCGGTGTTGTCATTAACATAAGCTGCATGAAAAATTCAGTTGTCCCAAAATGATTGCGCATCAGGGGGAGCGCCGGGAGAAAGATGTCCATACTCGACACCATTAAGGCCACAGAAACCATCATTAAGAAAGCAAGAATTCTCCGTCTTTTAGGAGTAAGGTCCTCTATCATTTGTCTTTCCTCCCACACTCACCACTTCTTAACCTTTTGAATAAACAAGGTTTATCCACCATGCCGTCATTGCGAGGAGTTACGCCGTAGCCTTTAGCGGAGGCGAAGCGACGTGGCAATGACGTAACTTGGCATTATATAATAAGATCCTTAGAATTTGCTTCCAAAAGAATTTTTAAAAATAACAAGTAGTTCTCCCCTACACATTGAAGCGGAAGTGAAAGACATCCCCATCTTTAACAAGATAATCACGGCCCTCAAGACGCAATTTCCCCGCCGTTTTCGCTCCTGCCTCTCCTTGGCATGTAACATAATCCTCATATGAAACTGTCTCAGCGCAAATAAACCCACGTTCAAAGTCCGTATGGATGACCCCTGCCGCTTGAGGAGCCTTCGCACCTTGGTAAATTGTCCAGGCTCGGGCTTCCTTGGGCCCAACCGTAAAGAACGTTAATAGGTTCAGCAATCCATATCCTTCATGAATCACGCGCTTTAGGCCAGTTTCTTCCAAACCCAAAGACTGGAGAAATTCCTGCTGGTCTTGTGCAGAATCAAGGGCCGCCACTTCGGACTCAATCGCTGCTGAAATCACAACAGCCCGTGCGTCGTGTGTTTTGGCATAATCAAAAACTTTGCGTGTCCAGTCATTCCCTGTCGCCGCTTCCGCTTCTGAAACATTACAGACATACAACATCGGTTTTGCAGATAAGAGCTGAAGCTGTTGATAGAGCTCCACTTCTTCTTTAGAAACTGTCATCGTCTTAGCCGGATTTCCTTGCTCCAGGTGGCTCTTTGCCCGTTCCATCAAATCCAGAAGACCTTTGGCTTCTGCATCGCCACCTTTCGCTTTTTTAGAAGCGGCAAGCATGCGCCGATCAAGGCTTTCCAAATCCGCCAGCATCAATTCCGTCTCAATGGTTGTTAGATCCCGTATGGGATCAACGCTTCCATCAACATGAGTAATATCGTCATTTTCAAAACACCTCAACACATGGATGACAGCGTCAACAGCTCGAATATGCCCTAAAAACTGGTTGCCTAACCCCTCCCCCTTGCTGGCGCCACGGACAAGCCCAGCAATATCCACAAATTCTAGTTGGGTGGGAATAATTTTTTGCGACCCGGCAATAGCCGCCAATCTATCCAGACGCGAATCCGGCACGCCCACACGACCAACGTTCGGTTCAATGGTGCAAAAGGGATAATTCGCCGCCTCTGCAGCAGCCGTCGCCGTTAAGGCGTTAAATAACGTCGATTTCCCCACATTAGGGAGCCCCACAATTCCACAATTAAATCCCATAGCATCCACTCATTATTGGCTGATCTTACAACAACTTGTAATCGATACAGGGACAAAATGCAATTCATTTACAAGCTGTTACCTGTCTTCATTATAATCAGTACAGCCTCAAGATTTTACAAAACCACTTGCATTCCGAAAGAATACAACTTATCAAAAAGATAGAACAATATTCTTTTGAGACTTCCAACGTAATGACACAAAAACGCCTTTCCACAGCGTATACAATCTGGTTTTGCGCCGTTCTGTTCTATTTATATCAATACATCCTTCGGGTTTCACCCAGCGTCATGGCAGATGACCTGATGGCCGCTTTCCATGTCACGGCAAGCGGTTTCAGCAGTTTATCCGCTTTTGCCCTATACTGTTATGCCCTGATGCAGATTCCTGTCGGCATCCTGGTTGATCATTATGGGACCCGTCGTATGATCTTAAGCTCCATTGCTTTATGTGTGACCGGTGTTGTCTTGTTTGCATCGTGCGAACAACTGATTATCGGGTATCTGGCCAGAATGCTGATCGGAACAGGCTCCGCTTGTGCATTTCTATCTGTCAGCAAGATTATCAATGAGTGGTTTCCCAATGAACGCAAAGGTTTGATGATGGGTCTAACGGCGACCTTTGGAACCCTGGGCGCCCTGATTGGGGGACGACCTCTTGTCATGATGATTGAAAGTGAGGGTTGGCGCGGAAGTTTATTAATCTTATCCGCCATTGGTTTCATCGTTCTCATCTTCAATTTCTTTGCCCTGCCAAAAACCCACAAGACTGATAGGGAAGTTATTCCGGGAGAAGAATCAGCTTCTTTCGAATCTTTGCTGTCTGTATTCAAAAATAAGCAAGCCTGGTTATTTGCCCTGGTTGCGATTGGCATCTACCTCTCTATCTCTGTCGTTGCTGATTTATGGGGTGTCTCTTTTGTTGGGGAGAAGTTTGGCATTAACAGGGGAGAAGCAGCTCAAATGATCTCTTCCATCTACTTTGGAACGGCCATTGGATGCCCTGTTCTTGCCTGGTTTAGCCGCCTTATCGGATCAGTCAAGAAGACCGTACTCATTGGAGGCATTGGCATTATTGTGCTATTGTCTTACCTTGTTTTTATACCCAACATTCCTATCTGGGCCGCCTACGCAGCGTTTTTCGGCATCGGATTTTGCACAGGAGCGGAAATATTATGCTTCATCGGAGCTTGCGCCATTATGGGCCCTGAAGTCGCCGGAACCATGACAGGGTTCTTAAACTGCCTTGTTACCCTAGCAGGCGCCATGATCCAACAGCATGTGGGAATTGTCCTCGACTATTTCTGGGACGGAGCGATGACAACGGCCGGTGTCCCCATTTATTCGACTCACACCTATCAGATTGCTTTCGGCGTTATTTTATTTGTTACCTTCGCTTCCTGTACATTGGCTTTGTTTTTGAAACCGGAAGAAGAATTTTCATCGGCACACACCCCTCAAAATCCTTGAAACTTCTTCAGGAAATCGATCTCTTCCATCGTTGAAGGGCGTCCCAGGATTTTATTTCGGTGGGGAAAACGGCCAAACCGCGCAATAATATCCCGGTGTAATTTGGCATAACTAACTGTCCGCTCATTTTCGGGAATACTTGAAAAAAGACGAATACCTTCCTCTTGATCTTCAAGGTTCTCGCTGTGCATAAACGGCATATACAAAAAATTGTAATGAGCCGAAGATGGCAGCTTTGCCTCAAAGCTTTTTCGACTCATAGTCTTAGCCAGTGAAAGCGCCAAATCATCCGTTGTAAAAGCCTGTGGGGTATCTCGAAACATATTCCGTGGAAACTGATCGAGGGCAATCACCCATGCCAAAGCCTCCTCAAGATCCACGTCCAGTTGATCCAGGTCCTCATCCCGAAGTTTTTGAACCAACTCCTGATAAATATTACCAAAATAACGGCGAATGGCCTCATCGAACTCAGGATTTTTTTCAAACCAGAGGGGTTGAACCTCCGGTGAAAACCAGAATGCAACAATTCCCATAGACGTGGGAAGAGCTTTAAAAAACATGATTTGAACCCCATTCATTTTTGCTTGGGTTAGTTAATCTTGTGACTGATCCGGAACATAAATGTACTAATGCTCGGAAGTACTTTTATCTCACGCATTCTTTCATTATTGTTATTCGTAACAGAATGATTGGTATGGGCATACTGGCGATAAGCATATTCAATACCTACAGATATATCTGAAACATCAAGAACAAAATGTTCCTCCAAGGGAATATCTATACCGAGCCCAACAACGACGCCAAGTTTTCCTGTGGATGACCCCCCAGAACCCAATTGATCGCTTTCTGACCTGATTTTCCAACGAGCCCATGAGGGGCCTAATTTAAGGTAGGGGAGAAATGCATTATCTCCAACCATTTGGCCAACTTTTGCACTTAAATCATAAGCTTGCTGGAAGCCAACTTTGGTCGTCAAGTTACTATCCCCAGGAGCCCCAAAAATAGTCCCCTGAACACTTTTCCGCCCGCTAAAGCGCCCGAAGTTTGCGCTGAATTCAACACCCACTAAGGTATGGGTACCATCTAAAAATTGATTCCCATCAATTGTAAAGCCGCCAACTATCCCTCGACCAAAAATATCAGATCGATCACCACAATTTGGGCAATTTGTCGTCCTTGCAATTGAGACCTTAGAACCTGTTAGGGCAAAGCTCGCTTGCAAACCGACACGCAGACCCTCTAATGCGCTATGTGCTTTGATAGGGGACTGAACGACCATGAAACATGTGAGACCAGTGATGAGCAACCGAATTGAGTACATCCATTTTTCCTTAACGTTCTATTGGATAAAATAACTAACACATAAGATTAAATACCTAACGCAGTCATAATGCCATCCAAGGTATTGGGCAGAGGCGTATCTGCCCCTATCACATTGAGAGGTCCTCCATTTCGAAAATGAAGTGCAAATCGATCTATCAAGGCTTGATAAGTAGCCCCCACATTGGCCAAAGGAGCGCCACTAAGAAGGGTATTAAATGTATTAAGGTCTGTATTGATAATGCCCGAGGAAGTTCGATTTGCAGGCATCACATAGAGAGGCGGTAAAGCAGATGCGTGCGTTGAAGCAATCCCAACTTTATTAACTGTATTTGTTACAGCTTGGCCCAAACTAACACCACCTGTTGTGTCCACTTGACCAATTGCCTTAACAAGGTCCGTGTGGAGAATACCTGAAGAAAGGTAAGGATAAGGAATTGGAAGGGGGACTGTTGGAGGAAGAAAAGGAACGCCAATAAGAATTACTTCCGTATTCACAGCCGCTCCAAGCGTTATAAGAGGAGTTGGGTTCACCTGGCTAATCGCTTGGGAAAGATCTGAGGAAATATTTAGAGGAACATAAGGATAAACTTGATAATTTACGGGAAGTGGAAGTTGTATTGTTGGAAGCGCGTTAACAGCAACGCGTAATTGTATGTCTGTTGCTTGCCCAATTAGCGTGCCCGCTCCCCCCCCTAATATAGCGGAAATAGCGCCCTGGTTCTGATTTAATTGAACAATAGCCTCGCCTAAACTTGCTCCCGGAAACAAAATATCCAAGTCTCTCCAATCTTTCGAAGTGGTCCGGCAAGCATTCCCATCAACCCGTTCAGATTGGCTTGCATAGATTGGCCAATTCAGCCCAATCAAGGCCACCAGCCATATGACTTTCCTGACCATATTCATCCCACCTCCCCAAATGTAAATATTTTAATTATAATTTATTTTAAAATTTAACATCTAAAAAATATAAAGGAAAGACAAAACATCTCAGCTATCATTTATTTGAAAAAGCTTTTGACACCTGTGCAGCAGGAACCTCTTTCACGTCACCTGGTTTTAAATCCCCCAAGTCAAAAGGACCATAAGTTGTACGGATGAGTCGATTGACCCTAAGCCCAAGGTGAGCTAAAACTTTGCGAATCTCCCGATTTTTACCTTCAAACAACGTCATAAAAAGCCACGTATTTGCTCGACTATTCACCTCTCCACTGGCAACTTCAGCTTCAATGCGACCGTAGGTTACGTCGTCAATCGTGATACCGTTTACCAAAGCTGCCAATGCTGCTTTGTCTACAATACCATAAACGCGAACGCTGTAAGACCGCGCCCACCCTGTTGAGGGAAGTTCCGCATATCTGGCCAATTCACCATCATTGGTCAGAAGGATCAACCCTTCAGAATTTAAATCCAGACGCCCAATGGAAATAACACGCGGCAAAGATGAAGGTAATGATTCAAAAATTGTGGGACGACCTTGGGGGTCATGGTGTGTTGTCAGCAAACCAACTGGCTTGTAGTGCAACCATACCCGGGGGGATGGGGCTTCATTTATGGGTTTTCCATCCACCATAACTTGCATTTTATTTGTAACGATGGTTGCCGGCGTTGTAATAATCTGACCATCAACAGCCACCCGGCCTTCCAGAATCCATCGCTCTGCATCGCGGCGGGAGCAAAGCCCGGCCCTTGCGATGCGCTTGGCGATACGTTCCTTCTCTTCTGAGGAAGAATTCATTGACCCGCCGCTTGAATGAAACCTTCGAAAATTTTGTGGTCCGCTCCACTGACATGATATTCCGGATGCCATTGGACGCCCAAACAAAAAGGGTGCTTCAAATGTTCAATCCCTTCAATAATCCCGTCAGGGGCAATTGAATTGATCCGGAAACCAATAGCAAGGCTTTTGATGGCTTGATGGTGCGATGTGTTTACAGAAATTTTCTGCTCTCTCATTTCGGTTTCCACCAACCGATGTAAAAGGGTATCTTCATAAACCTCAACATCGTGCCCGGGCTCTGCTGGGGGATTAGGCTGTTCATGAGGTAAGCAGTTTGAAATCTCATCCGGAATATGCTGAATAAGCGTTCCCCCCATCACAACGTTCATCAACTGCATCCCCCCGCAAATCCCCAAGATAGGTTTGTTTTGCGCGTGGGCTAATTGTAATAAACGCCACTCAAACGTTGTCCGCTGCTGCTTTGTCATCACCGTCTGATGTCGTTGATTAATACCATAAAGCGTGGGGTCAATATCAAAAGCTCCCCCTGTGAAAACAAATCCATCCGCTAATCCGACGTACTCTTCAACCAACTCAGGGTGATGAGGCACAGGAAAGGGAATCCCCCCTGCTGCCAAAATCGCATCACAATAATTTTGGCGCAAGGCGTACCAAGGCATCTTTGAATAACTCTGTGAGGTTTCGGCATCCAGTGTTATGGCAATTAATGGTTTATGTGTCATCGGATGGTTCCTTTTTTTCAGTTTTTTTCCCAGGGTCCAAATCTAATGGGGGTTTAGGATAGGTACGAGGGTATTCACTTGGCTCGATAGGTTCAACAGGACCTTTTTTCCCACAAGCTGCCAGAAAAATACCGGCCATCATCAAAATAAAATATCTAACCATATAACAGTGTCTCCTAGGACGCTTCTTCTAATTCTAATAAACATCCCAAAGTATCTTTGGGATGCATAAAAATGACAGGTTGGCCGTGGGCCCCCGGTTTTGGCTGATTCAAAACACGAACACCTGAGGTTTCCAAAACTGCTGCTGAATTTTCGATATCCTGCACCTCAAAACAAAGGTGATGCAAACCCCCTGCGGGATTTTTAGCCAAGTACCCTGCAATGGGTGAATTTTCTCCCAAAGGCGTTAACAGCTCAAGTTTTACATTAGAAAGCTGCACAAAAACAGATGTTACGCCATGATCAACCAGGTCGATAGGCTCAGAGACTTCCGCTCCTAAAACATCCCGGTAAAATGCAGTAGCCGCTGTTAAATCCGGCACGGCAATTGCAACATGGTTTAATCGATCCAACATTAATAGATGCCCATAAGCATAATAATTAAACTTGGATCAAGTGTACTTCAGTCAAGGGCTTCTTGCCTAGATGGGTATTTACGGTGCGCCGGATGGCGATACGCAATGCTTCGGCCCGTACCTCATCATTCTTTTGACCTTCATTTAAGGTCTGGCGGATAGCACGGCTGATCTCGCGGGACAGATCATCCATTTCTTCACCAGGCTCTGCCACTCCCAACATCGTCAGATGGATGGGGCGTGCGGGTTGGCCCACTCTATCAAGGGCAATGGTTACCACAATCGTCCCTTGAATGGATAACCGATATCGATCCCGCAGCATCAAACTATCCATGGGAATCAATCGATCTCCATCCAGACCAAAACGCCCGGTGGGAACTTTATCAATGATCTTTGGTTGGCCAGAGGCTAAATGAATCAATGTACCATTTTCTGGAATAACAGCTTTGGGAATGCCAGACTCAAGACCAAGTGTCGCTTGCTCTTGAAGATGTCGCGCCTCCCCGTGAACAGGAACCAAAATTTGCGGGCGAACCCAAGCATACATTTGACGCAATTCATCTCTCGCCGGATGACCAGAGACATGAATATCTTCTTCATGGGCAGTAATAACTTTTATGCCTTGAAGAACTAGCCGATTTTGTAAAGCGCTGATGCTGCGTTCATTCCCGGGAATCATCCGGGAAGAAAAAATCACGGTATCTTCTGCATCAAGTTCAATTGCGGGATGTTGGCCTGATGCAATGCGAGCTAGGGCCGAACGTGGTTCTCCCTGTGAACCGGTGGCGATCAGCAAAACCTTATCTCGAGGCAAACCTTGAGCTGCATCTTCATTAAGAAATGGGGGTATATCTTTTAAATAACCATTTTGGCGCGCCGCCTCTTCCATACGAATCAAAGATCTCCCCACCAAAACAGGCTGACGACCATTGGCACGTGCCGCAACGGCAGCTGTCTCCAACCTGGCAACATTGGACGCGAAACAGGCAACCACAACCCGACCTTCAGGATGCTTGGCGATCAAATCGATCAGTTCATCCCGGACACCTTCCTCAGAGCCGGACTCCCCTTCTGTGAAAACATTCGTTGAATCGCATACCATGGCCAAAATACCCTGGTCACCCAACTCCGTTAACCGGGTATGGTCTGTGACCTCACCCACAAGAGGGTTCGCATCAATTTTCCAGTCTCCTGTGTGCAGGATGGTTCCAAGAGGCGTCGTAATCGCAACTGCATTGGGTTCCGGAATCGAATGCGTTAGGGTGATGAATTCCAGGGAAAATTTACCAACCTGAACTGATGAAGAAAGAGGGACTTCAATAATGGGAACTTTTTTACCCCACGGTTTGTCTTTTAATTTCTGACGCAAAATGCTTGCCGTAAACGGCGTGGCATAAACAGGGCATTGCAGATGAGGCCATAAATAAGGAACCGCCCCTACATGGTCTTCATGGGCATGGGTAATGATGAGGCCAACAAGAGACTCTTTCCGCTCCACAATAAACGCAGGGTCTGGTGTAATAATATCAACCCCTAATCTGTCTCCAAAGGTGATGCCCAAATCCACCATGAGCCATTGTTCATCATGCCCATAAAGGTTGAGGTTCATACCAATCTCGCCTGATCCTCCCAAAGGAAGGAACCAGAGATCTTTTTTAGTCGGTTTGTATTTCACGTATCTGTTTTACCTAAATTAAGTATGTGTATGGAATGCAAAATCCTACCTCTTAGATAAGCTGTTCAGCGCGTCATTACAAGGTAAAACTGCCTACTTAAAGCTATCAGGAAAAGCATTAGGTAATAATTTATAAATTCTGGCAGGTCTTGCCATTGCCCGCACCCGTATAAGATGGCTGTTTATTTCCCCAACAAGAGGAGAGAATAAACAGCCCGTATCAAGATTAATGGACGTTGTTTTAGCACTCCTCAGCAAACTTCCGCTGACATGAACTGGTGCACAAAACCGCTTTCCTCTTTCAGCAAAAGCGCTCCTGCTGGGCTTAATCCCCTAAACCGCCCCCGAATTTCTTTTTTCCCAACGGTTATCGTCATCTCCTGGTCAAGGCCATGGGCACGCTCCAACCAGGCTTCACGAATGGGAGTAAAACCCTCCGTTTGCCAAACCCGGTATTGTTTTCCAACTTGCGCAAGCAGTTCAGAAAATAAGCCATCACGATCTAAAGGAAAATTAGAATGACTTGCCAAGGCTGTTACAGAATAAGCAGCATGCTCCGGGACAACTTCAAGATTCAACCCAATCCCAACTACACAGGCTTCTGCCAATTGTCCACCTTCAGACTCTGTTTCTATGAGGATCCCCCCAACCTTTTCTTTTTGAAGAAGCAGATCATTCGGCCACTTATAGGATAAAAGCGCGGGGTCGATTAAGTAGGGAACAATTGTATTGCCAACGGCCACGGCCACGACAAAGGAAAGCTGGCTTGCCTGATTTAAGGGACATTTTGGACACAAGATTAAAGAGCAATAGAGGTTCCCTACCCCTGATATCCATTGGCGACCCCGCCGCCCGCGCCCCGCTGTCTGGCGTTCCGCCCGAACGACTGTTCCTTCTTTAGCTCCTTTTATTAAAAGGGCTTTTGCTTCATCATTTGTACTGCCCACAACGGGATAATCATGAAGGGTGAAATGGATCAAAGGCGCCCCTTTTTACGAAACAAACAGGGAAGCAACGGCATTACTGGTCATCCGGATCAGGGGGCTGGGTGCAATAAATATCCAAATGAGACACGCCACAGATCCAAGCAGAACGAACGTCATCGCTGGTTCCCGTCGATAGGCACGGTAATGCTCTGTCCACCGAACCAGATCTGGCTCATCCATCAAAATGGCTTTAATGATCCAGAGATAATAAGCCGCGGCCACCACGCTTGTTAAAACACCGATAATTGCTAAGGCATAAAAATTGGCTGTTATCGCTGCCTTAAAAATATAGAATTTCCCTAAAAATCCGGCTAACGGTGGGATCCCTGCCATAGAGAAGAGCAGGAAACTTAAGATAAAAGCCGTTCCGGGATAAATGCGCACAAGGCCTTTGATGTCTTCAATGGTATCAACTTCCTGGCTACGTCGCGTAATGTTGAGCAAACAGGCAAATACCCCTACAATCATAATCAGATATAACAGAATATATAAAGTGCTCGCTGTCACCCCTTCTTCCGTGCCCACAACAATGCCTATCAAGGCATATCCCATATTACCCGTGGCGCTATACGCCAGAATCCGTTTGACGTTGGTTTGTCTCAAGGCTGCAAAGGCCCCCAGAACCATAGAAGCAATTGCAATAGCAGCCAACAGCACCTGCCATTGTGTCAAAAGGCTTGCAAAAGGGGATGTAAAGACGCGCGTGATTAAAGCAAATCCCGCAACTTTTGGTGCAGAAGCTAAAAACGTTGTAATTGAAGTCGGCGCCCCCTCATATACATCCGGAGTCCACATATGAAACGGGACAGCTGAAATTTTAAAAACAAGGCTCGTCATCAGGAAGGCAAGCCCGAACATCATGGGCAAAGGAAATGTTTTTGTACCCTTTAAGACCTTGGCGATACCATCAAAATTTGTTGTTCCTGTATACCCATAGATTAAAGAACATCCGTAAAGTAGCAGCCCGGTTGATAACGCCCCCAAAACAAAATACTTCATCCCCGCTTCTGAAGCTTTCAGGTTATCGCGGCGTAAAGCGGTCAAAATATAGAGGCTCAAGCTTTGCAACTCAAGACCAATAAATAAGCTCATCAAGTCATTTGCAGAGATCATAACCATCATCCCCACAACAGCAAACAAGATGAGAATGGGGTATTCGTATTGGGCAATATCTTCCGACGCTAAAGACTTTCGGCTGATCATTAACACCACAAGGGCTGAGGCGATAACAAGAGCCTTCATTAGAATAGAAAATGGGTCACTAATAAATGCTCCGTGAAAAGCCACTTCTCTTGCAACCGGGGTCGCGCAAACCATAATAAGAACTGAAAGCAAAGCAATTTTGGATAAAAGCATTACCCGGTGGAAAGCAAACTCACCCCGAAATAATCCCAATATCAAGAGAACAAAGGTTGTTCCCAATAAAACCATCTCCGGTAGTACAAGGCTAAAATCGACAATTTTAAACGCCAGACTCATAATCGTTCCTAATTTTCAAGTGACGTGGCAATAACGTTAGGGGAATTGTATAGAGTATTGTGCTTAACATCCCTCCCCTGTTCTGCCGCTCGTTCTGCAGAGTATAATTCTTCCCGCATCCAGTTTTTATGGTTTGCAACCAATTCTGCAACAGCCGGATTGATAATTTTCAAGAAGGGTTGAGGATACAGTCCCAGCCACAATACCAGCCCCCCGAGAGACCCGAGAATTGTTGCTTCTCTTATGTTAAGGTCGAGAAGGCCTTTCAAATCAGCATGGATTAATTTTCCAAAAATCACACGTCGGTAAAGCCATAGGGCATACGTCGCCCCCAAAACCATGCCCGTCGCGGCCAAAGTCGCCAATCCTGTATTCACCTGGAAAGCACCAACAAGAACCAATATTTCTCCCACGAAACCACTTGTTCCCGGCAACCCGATAGCCGCCAGAATAAACAGCATAAAGAATAATGCATAAATCGGCATGCGCGCCACCAGCCCTCCATATCGCTCAATATCACGCGTATGCAAGCGGTCATAGATAATGCCAACACACAAGAAC
>CAZXMD010000008.1:19343-21540 GCA_964641635.1 uncultured Candidatus Finniella sp.
GCAACAATACCATGACTCAGCATTTGTATAACAGCTCCGCTCACCCCTTGGGACGTCAACGTAAAAATCCCCAAGGTTACAAATCCCATATGGGCAACGGAAGAATAGGCAATAAGCTTTTTCATATCCGTTTGGACCAAGGCAACCAGCGACGTATAAATAATGGCGATGACGCTTAAGGTCATAACCATCGGCGTAAAAGCAACCGTCGCACCCGGGAATAAAGGAATCGAAAACCGCAAAAAACCATATGCACCCATTTTCAAGAGAATACCCGCCAACATAACCGACCCGGCTGTTGGCGCCTCCACGTGTGCATCCGGTAGCCAGGTGTGAACCGGCCACATGGGAACTTTCACGGCGAAAGAAGCAAAGAAAGCTAACCACAACCACTTCTGGGCGGACATCGGAAAGGTGAAATCCATAACAATGGAAAGATCCGTGCTGCCCGTCATGTAGTAAATAGATAAGATGGCGACCAACATAAGGACAGAACCCAAAAGGGTATAGAGGAAGAACTTAAAGCAGGAGTAAATTCTGCGTTCCCCTCCCCAAATGCCGATGATGAGGAACATCGGGATGAGCACCCCTTCAAAGAATACATAGAATAACAGCAGATCCAAAGCACAAAACATGCCAACCAGCAGGGTTTCCATTAACAGGAAAGCCATCATATATTCACGCACCCGAATTTGGACGGATTCCCAGCTTGCCAGGATACATAAAGGGGTTAAAAATGTTGTTAACAGAATAAAGAACAACGATACCCCATCAATGCCCAAATGGTACCGTATCCCCACGTCTTTCATCCAGTTTGTATTTTCAACAAACTGATGGGTTATCTGACCAATGTCGAAATTAACCCATAAGACAAGAGACAAGAGGAAGGTTAAAAAAGATGTCCATAAGGCTACATTCCGGGCATTAATGGCTATTGTGGCTTCATCTCCCTTCATGATCAGAATGAAAAGACTTCCAACTAATGGAAGAAAGGTAATCACGGATAAAAGCGGTAAATCACTCATAAATTATAAGCTCCCGTGATTAAAATCCATGAGGTAATGGCCACAAGACCAATCAACATCGCGAAGGCATAATGATAAACATACCCCGTTTGAAGGCGTCCCATAAGTTGAGCAATCCCAAGAGATAAACGCGTTACGCCATCCGGCCCAAAACGATCAATAATTTGTCCGTCCCCTCGCTTCCAGAAAAAAAGACCTATCTTAAAGATTCGACGGACAAATAACCAATTATAGAGCTCATCCACAAATCCCTTGTTCAAGGAAAATGTATATAACCCCTGCCAACGGGCAACGAATCGGTCGGGCAAATCCAGGTTTCTATAATAAAAAATATAAGCGATTATGATTCCTGAAATGGCGCAAAGAGCAGGAAGGAATGCAACCCAGAAAGGAATATGACCTTGCATTCCCGCCCCTGCGAATGCAATCGAGCTCCCCCAAAAATCTTTGCTTAAAAACAGGTCATGGCCAAGATAACCTGAAACGATCGCTCCTAAGGTCAAAACATACATCGGGAATTTCATAATGTAAGGGGCCGGATGCACATGGGCCATCACGCGGTCATCCGCCCGGGGAGCGCCATGAAACGTAAGCAGCAATAAGCGCCATGAATAAAAGGCCGTAAAAATAGCCACAACAAGCCCAATAATAAAAGAAAATTGGCCGATTGCCGTTCCTTGAAGATAGGCTGCTTCTAAAATGGCATCTTTGGAATAATAACCGGCAAGAAAGGGGACTCCCGCCAATGCTAAGCTGCCGATCCACATCATCGCGTATGTTTTGGGAATCAGCAGCCGGATTCCCCCCATACGGCGTATATCCTGTTCATCGGACATTGCGTGGATTACGGCGCCAGCTCCCAGGAAAAGCAGGGCCTTAAAGAAAGCATGTGTCACCAGGTGAAAGATTGCAGCTCCGTATGCAGAAACACCTGCCGCAAAGAACATATACCCAAGCTGGCTACAGGTGGAGTACGCAATAATGCGCTTGATGTCGTTTTGTGTTATGGCCACCATTGCGGCAAAGAAGGCCGTCAAAGCCCCGACAAGGCAGATCATATCTCTGGCAAGTGGTGCAAGCTCATACAAAGGAGACATCCTCACAACCAGAAACACGCCCGCTGTTACCATGGTAGCAGCATGAATCAAAGCAGAAACGGGTGTTGGCCCTTC
>CAZXMD010000009.1:0-21480 GCA_964641635.1 uncultured Candidatus Finniella sp.
GGTCATCTCATCGGCATTCTGGGTTTGGGCGCTCATAAATCCTTTGATTGTTGGATTTAGCATCATGAAGGGCCTGCCTTTTCTCGTCATATCCTGTTTCTCAAAATGGTGTTTAGCCGTCCCCGTACCTAAGGAAAGAACCTCATAGGCCGGCACGGTACAGTATTCTTTGGAAACGTCCATAAGCCCGATCAGCGTTGGGTTGTTTGAGCCGACACCTCCGTCGATGAGCTGCATTTTGGTGCCTGTGCCTTTTTCATTATTGATGAACTCTAATGGATGGACCGGAAAGTAAAAAGGGGCGGCGCTGGTTGCCCTGGCAATATCCGCCATTTTAAAATCGAATAGTTTTGAGCGCTTGGCTAAAGGTGTTGACAGGATCTGCGTTGTCTCGCTGTTTAAATCGAACGTTGCAATGAATACGGGCTTTACGGCCTGGGAAAGGGTTATATTCTCATAGAGTTCTGCTGCAAATTTTTCAAGAACTTCCGGATTATATTGAGCTCCGGTCGTTATGAGGTTTTTTCCTTTTTTCAACGTTGCTTTTGCCTTGTCAAGCTTTGATTTTTGGACGCCGCCGAACATTTCAGCAGACATTTCTTTAACTTTTTCAACGATTTGCGCTGCTGTAAATGCGGGTTTTGCCTGATCAGCCCCCGGCTTTGTTATCAGGAGGGCCAACATGCCGCCGGCGGAATTGCCCACAAAAATATTAAAGGTTTTTGTAATGGATAAACCTAAGTCCTTTTCCAGTTGGGCAATAACAATGGCAGGAATGAGTCCCCGAACGCCGCCACCGTCAATCGCAAGAATGCGGAGATGTCCCGGGGGCGTTTTTTGGCAGCCGTGCCGTTTCTCTCCTCCCCGATGGATGGGAAGGGATGGGGGAGACCGTTGAGGGCGGGGCGGGGTTTGATGCTGCTTCTGGTCACCCATGGATTTTTCTTTTTGAGGTTCGGTTTGTGAAATATGAGGGTGTTGATCTCCTGCTTTTTGGGGGGAAGGGTGAACGGGGAGTGGCCGAGGCTTCCTTTCTTGTGGATGGAACTTGGGCTTTGTTTGGCTGGGGAGGTTTTCTAACTGTTTGATGCGTTCCTGAACGGAACCTTGTGGCAGATTACCTTCGGCGCATGCCTCTTTCGAAGAGACAAGCGTTAAAAAACTCAAGAATAAAACAAACTGAAACATGAGAGCATACCCGACCTATCTATTATCCATATTCCAAGTTTAAGGGGATCCTTATTAAGGAACCTTTAACAGGAGTGTGAATTTTGACCGGGTAAAAAAAGATTTAAGTTAAGCTTCTTCAAGCGCCTTTTTAATCATGAGCATATCTTGCCAGGATTGGGCTTTTTGACCGGGGGAACGTAGCAGGAAAGAGGGGTGGTATGTTGCAATGGCCCTGATGGGCGCTTTCATCTCAGGGGACGTGTAGGATTGCCATGTTCCCCGCAGACGCATGATGCCGTCATTGGTATTGAAGAGTGTCTTCATGGCGACACCGCCCACTAACACAAGAATCTGCGGTTGAATTAAAGCGATGTGCTTTTCCACAAAAGGCTTGCAGGCGGCAATTTCCTGAGGGGTAGGTTGACGGTTGCCCGGCGGGCGCCAGGGGAGGATGTTGGTAATATAGACCGATGTCCGGTCAAGCCCGATGGTGGCAAGCATCCGGTCAAGCAATTGACCACTAACTCCCACAAAGGGAATGCCTTGACGGTCCTCATCAGCGCCGGGGGCTTCTCCGACCAACATGACTTTTGCTTGAGGATTGCCATCAGAAAAGACCAGATTTGTTGCTGTTTTTTTCAAAGCGCAACCCTCAAAAGCTGCAATGGCCCGGCGTAAATCTTCCAGGGTCTGGCATTCGGACAAGTTGACGGGAGGCGTTGCGGAAAGGGCGACAGGAACCGTCTTTGAGGCCATCAATCCGGTAGTCGAAGGTGTTTTTGCAGGGGCGCACCGCAGCGGCGCCGCGTGATCACAAGGCGCGTCACCAACGGCAACGTCGATACCTATTTCTTGATACCACTGTAATGTTTCGGCAAGTTTCTGATTTATCATCATACTTACTTTGTCTAAAGTATAATGAGGGAATTGACAATCCTGTTTTAAGAAGGTGCGCGCAAAATGGACGAAATGCAATATGACGTGGTGATCGTGGGTGCGGGGCCGGCAGGATTGTCGGCGGCGGTTCGTCTGAAACAATTAGATCCGGCGCTCACGGTTTGTATCCTGGAAAAAGGATCCGAAGTGGGTGCGCACATTATTTCAGGGTGTGTTTTTGAGCCACGCGCTTTAGAAGAACTCATTCCGGATTGGCAAGCAAGGGGAGCGCCGCTTTCCACACCCGTAGAGGAAGATCATTTCTGGTTTATGGTGAAGAAACATTGTCTGATGCTTCCCGTTCCGCCTCACCTGCAGAATAAAGGCAACTATATCATCTCATTGGGTCAACTTTGCCGATGGCTGGCGCAACAGGCGGAAGCGTTGGGTGTGGAAATCTATCCCGGATTTGCGGCTGTTGAGCCCCTGTTCGATGATCAAGGAACCCTAAAGGGGATAAAAACCGGCGACAAGGGCGTCGGGAAGGATGGTAAGCCAACGGAGCTTTTTCAGCCGGGCATCGCTATTTATGGAAAACAAATTCTGATTGCGGAAGTCGCTCGCGGAAGTTTAGGTGAAATGCTCATGAACCATTTCAAACTGCGGGAGGGGGCTGATCCCCAAACCTATGGATTGGGCATTAAAGAAATCTGGCAGGTGAAGCCTGAGCATCACAAAGTGGGGACGGTTCTTCACAGCATCGGGTGGCCTTTAAATCTACATACCTATGGGGGTGGTTTCCTCTACCATTTAAGCGGCAATCAGGTTGCTGTCGGTTTTATTGTGGGACTCGACTATCAGAACCCGTATCTGTCCCCTTTTGAAGAGTTTCAAAAATTTAAAACCCATCCCCTGATCCGTCCGCTATTTGAGGGGGGGAAGCGGCTTAGTTATGGGGCCAGAGCTTTGAATGAAGGGGGTTGGCAATCGATGCCGAAATTGGTATTTCCGGGTGGATCCCTGATTGGGTGTAGCGCAGGCTTCCTCAATGTGGCCAAAATCAAGGGAACCCATACGGCCATGAAGTCAGGCATGCTGGCGGCGGAAGGTGTTATAGAAGCTTTACAGGGGCGCCCTAATGATTATGAGGGCCGATTGCGCCAGAGTTGGGTGGCCCAAGAATTACGTCAGGTGCGCAACATCCGTCCCGGGTTCCGCTGGGGGGTGATTTTGGGGATGATCAATGCGGCCCTGGAAACCTATGTTTTTCGGGGACGTAGTCCCTGGACTCTTCGAAACCATGCGGACCATATTCAGTTACATGCCAGTGCAGACTGTAAGCCGATCATCTATCCCAAACCGGATGGCATTGTGACATTTGATCGGCTCAGTTCGGTCTTCTTATGTAATATCCACCACCCGGAGACTCAACCGAACCACCTGAAGCTGGAGATCCCTGACCTTGCCATTTCCCATAACCTGGAACTTTATGATAGTCCGGAGCAGCGGTATTGTCCTGCCGGTGTTTATGAAATTGTAAAGGACCCTGAAAAGGCATATCTGCAGATCAACAGCGCGAATTGCATTCACTGTAAAACCTGTGATATCAAGGACCCACTCCAGAATATTCACTGGGTTCCTCCCGAAGGGGGGAGCGGTCCGAATTATGGGGAGATGTAAATTTTAGAGTTGAAATGACGCAGAATGACTATTACCCGCCTTGCTCCTGCCAAAATTAATTTGATGCTCCATGTGGTGGGGCGCTTGTCGGATGGTTACCACCACCTGCAATCATTGATTGCATTTGCCGCCATGGGAGACCAGGTTACTGTTGAAAAGGCGGACAATTCCAGCCTCACCGTCGAGGGTCCTTTTGCTGATGACGTGCCTTTGGGGCCGACAAACAGCATCGTTTTAGCAGCGCAGTGGCTTGGAAAAAAATATCCTGACATTGGGCAAGTCCATATTCATCTGACCAAGAATTTACCAATTTCATCGGGTATCGGGGGTGGCAGCAGCGATGCGGCAGCAACGATTGCAGCCCTTTTAGAATACCAGCATGTTTCTTTGTCGCCTTCGGAAGAAGATAGCCTTATTCTGGCTTCCGGCGTTTTGGGGGCGGATGTGCCCCTGTGCCTTGCCCATCAATGGGGGCGCGGGCCTCTGTTGTGGATTGATAGCTCTGGGCGCGAGTCTTTACCCCTTCCTGTTGACCAGAAATTGCCGGGCGTACTGGTTTTGGCCAATCCTGGTGTTCCTGTCTCTACGCCCGCTATTTTTAAAACGGTCCAGCTCCCCTATAAGGCCCATCAAAACTTTGAAAAAATCCTGGAAGATGAATTTCAAGGGGACATTTTTGAGTATGCAAAAGCCCAAACCAATGATCTGATGCCCGCAGCCATTGTGCAGGAACCCGTGATTGGTGATTTGCTCGACACGCTTCAGAAGATGGATGGATGCCTCCTTGCACGTCTGTCAGGTAGTGGAGCGACCTGCTTTGGACTGTTTAAAAATGAAGTTTCTGCACAAAAAGCGTGCCGTGCGCTTGATAAGGCAATGCCTCAGGGGTGGTTCGTCGCGGCATAGCCTGAAAAGGGCATCGTGAACAGGTGGGCAAGGGGTGAAATAACAATCGTCTTTGACTACAAATTCGTATCAACTTTAAAAAGTGTGTCTATCGCGACACACTTCCCGTTATTGTTTTCCAGCAAAGGTCACTATCTGTTGTATTGGCATCAAGAGATGGGTAAAAGAAGCATTGTGTGAAAGTAAAAAGGATCAGGACAATAAGCGCCCTGATTTTAAATTAATAACAATGGAGATATATATTATGAAAAAATTAGCTTTAGCTCTCGTAGCAAGCGCAGTTGCTCTCAGTGCTGCAAATGCCAACATTTCTACTGGCTTCTACGCCGGTGCAACTACTGGTTTCGGTGCAACGACAGCAAAATTAACAAATGGTAATAATGCTGGTGCAAGTGCTGCGTCTGAAGACATCGGCAGCACTGCGGCCAATATCGGCCTCATCGGTGGTTATGGCTGGGTTGCAAACTGCATGTACTATGGTGGTGAACTTGGGTACACTTTTGAAAACGCCAAAGTTAGGCAGACTGGTGCTAATTCTAAGATAGAATTGAAGCGCAACGGCTACTTTAACGCCGCTTTCCGTGGTGGTTACCTGTTCACACCAAACACCATGTTTTATGTTCGCTTGGGAATCAACTGGGGTAAATGGGCATTGAAACTTGATCGGACAAATCCAAATTTCTCAATGTCCGGTTCCAAGAACCGTATGAGCTTTGCGCCCGGCCTTGGTTTGGAAACAGCCATTCATAAGAACGTTCTGTTGCGCGTTGAATACACTTATGAATTCGGCCCAAGCGTTCGTGCAAAAACAGACGTCAATGGTGCCAATGGTGCCTATATCAACGCCGGTACTGTCCGTAGCCAATCCGGTAAAGTTGGTTTGGTTTACAAGTTCTAAGGATTTAGTTCTTAAAACAGCAAAAGAAAACCCTGCCCTTTTTGGGGCAGGGTTTTTTATGGTTTTTTAAACCTTTCTTAAGAAACCCCAATTCAACATAAGAAGTCCGAACTTTAATAAATATCAATCGATATTCAACATATTAAGTCATCGCGAGCCGCGGAGCGGCGTGGCGATTGTATTTTATGCTCCAATCAGCGAAAAATACCAGGGACAATCAAATACATAGATTGCCACGTCGTTCGCCTCCGCCAAAGGCTACGGCGCAACTCCTCGCAATGACGTAACTTGTTGATTTTAAATGTCTATTCTGAAATCCCTAGGTTTCTTATGTTGAAATTAGGTCAAGAAAGGTTCTGGTTGGCAAAATCCCAATTTACCAGATGGTCGAGAAAGACCTCCACATAATCCTTACGGCGGTTCTGGTAATCCAGGTAATAGGCATGTTCCCAGATATCGCAAGTGAGAAGAGGGGTTTGATCGTGAACCAAGGGAAGGTCAGCATTGCCGGTTGCCACGATTTTTAACGTTTTGTCCTTGTCCTGAACAAGCCAGACCCAGCCGCTTCCCAATAAATTTGTGCCTGCTTCCCTAAACTGCTTTTTGAAAGCTTCAAAGCTTCCAAACGTTTTATCGATCAAGTCCTTTATCGCTCCGGTGGGAAGGCCACCCCCATTTTTCTTCATGGACGCCCAATAAAAGCTGTGGTTCCACGTTTGGGCGGCTGCATTGAACACAGACGTTAATTCAGGATTGTTATAGGTTTTCTTGATCATCTCTTCCAGGGAGAGTCCAATCAGGTTATGGGCTTTGGCCATGTCATTCAGTTTTTGTGCATACCCAAGGTGATGTTTTTTATAGTGATAAAAAAGCGTATTTTTAGAAATATAGGGCTCAAGGGCATCTTCGGCATAAGGAAGAGGGGGGAGCGTGAAGTTTGGGGAAACGGCGGCAAAGGTTTTAACGCTGGTAATCGTAATCATCCCCAGCATCATAAGGGGAACAAGACGTCTTGTTCTTTTCATGAAAGGCCTCCTTTGAAACAGAAGTTATCGTCCCTTAAAGCATAGACCGTTGGAACTTACGGGGAAATAGGGATAATTTAAAGGGATTGCAAATTCGGATGGGTTGACCCACAATCCACGCATCATAAAAGAGGATCAAAAAATGGGAAGATTCATTCGGTCAGTGTTATTTGATGCGTCATTCTATGTCGCTTCCTTTGTCTTAATGGTCGCCTTTCTGCCCCTTATGCTCTTTCCTCAAGGGGCTATTTTTTGGGCAGGGCGTGTTTGGGTCAAAGTTGCCATGGGGTTGTTAAAAATAACCGTAGGCTTAACGTATCGTGTTCAAGGATTAGAAAATTTACCGGAAGGGCCTTGTATTGTTGCCTGTAAACATGAATCTGCCTGGGAAACGTTGATATTCCACCTTCTCCTGAACCGTCCCGGTTATGCTTTAAAGCGGGAGTTGATGTGGATTCCGCTCATCAATCTTTATTTCTGGCGTATGGGAATGGTGGTTATTGACCGTGGCGCAGGGGCAAGCGCCTTGAAAAGCTTGTTGAACGGGGCTCGTCGTGTCATTGCCCAAGGTCGCCCCCTCGTCATATATCCGGAAGGAACAAGGGCAGCGCCAGGACAGCCGACAGAATATCAGGCGGGTGTGGGTGTGCTTTACCGGGATTTAGGCGTTCCTGTTATTCCTGTCGCTTTAAATTCCGGATTGTTCTGGGGCAGGCGGAGCCCGCTTAAACGGGCCGGCCAGATAACCATACAATTTCTTCCTCCCATTCAACCGGGTCTGTCCAGAGTTGAATTTATGGAAAAATTGACGGATCGTATTGAGGGCGCTTGCAAGAAATTAAACGATTTGTCATGAAACTGGGGGAGAGCGCTATGTCCTACAAAAGGCAATACGGAGAGGGGCAGTGGCGACGGCGGATCGTTCCAGGTGTTTTGGCAATTCTCATCGTGGCCATTGGTTTTGATTATGGAAAACATTGGGCTCTAAAAAGGGTTTTGGAACAGGAGATTGAACAGTCGAGGGGATTGGTTTCCGTTCAGTCTTTATCTGTTTCTTTCTGGCCCCTTCTTCAAAATAGTCTGATTTTAAAAGATTTTCACGTCAATGTGTCGGGAACCCCTCTTGCTGTTACAAAAATTCAGTTGCGGCAGGGATGGCGGGATTGGCATCTTGCCTATATTAAAGGAGAAGATGTCAAAGTAGCCGAATCGGTTCAGATTCAAGAGGCGCAAGGCATTTTGGATACAAAGGATTTAGGAAGGCAAATCAAAGTTTCTGAACTCTTGTTAATTAATATTAAGGCTAAGCTTCCTCTCATTTCTTTTTCTGGCACACGGGCCTCTTTTGATTTTCTTTATGAAATGGGTGCGCATCAACTCTCTTTGAAGGGGGATGCGCCAAAGCTGTCCTTCACCAATGGGGCGACTTTTGGCCTTAGCGGGGATGGAGCTATCCGGACAAGCGCCCCTATTCAAGGAAAAATGGATTTAAAAATTAAGAACATTGATAAAATGATGAAAGAGCTTGTTGCTGCTGGAATTGTTGAGGAATCTAAAGCAGATTTGGTGATGATGGGGAGTAATTTTCTAGGTGGAATTGGCCTTCATGACATAACTTTGCCGCTTAAGATTGAAGATGGCGATGTTTCTTTGGGTCCCGTCGTCCTGTTTAAGATAAAGTAGTTTTTTATATACTCACAGTTTATGCCCCCACAAGAGAGACAGATCGGCTGTGTTTGCGTAACCGCACGGGCGTGCCTGCGTAAACCTGTTTCATGGCTTCAACGCAAACAATGCCAGAAAATTTTTGAAGTACCTGGTTGCCGATTTTGTCAAGAAAAGGGGCGCATGCCATCATCAACCGTGACTGACTGGGGGCCATATATAAACCCCGTTTGGTGGATATGGGCGTAAAGAGGTTGGTTTTTAATAATGTGGTTAATTGAGTCATTGTGTAAGGTTGCCCATGACCAAAAGGGGTGCTGTCAAGTTGGGCCCACATACTGCGGCGGTTGGGAACAATAACCAGCAAACGGCCCTGCCCCCTCAAAACGCGCCAGGCTTCCCGCAAGAGTTGGCGGGGCTGTTGGGTGTGCTCAAGGGTGTGGACCATCAAGATGCGGTCAACAGACTGGTCTGGCAGGGGAAGGGTGTTTTCTCCAACCAAAGCAACGCGGGAAGGGCCTGAATCAGGCCACAGAACAACTCCCCGTTGAGCTGCCATAAACGCGAAAATACATTCTGAGGGTTTAAGGTAGAAGTCCAGGTAAGGAAGGGGATACCCAATCCCCAGAACATTTTGTCCGGTCAGATCAGGCCAAATATGATGGATACACCCCTGAATTTGATGGCCGGCCGCTTGCCCAAGCGGCGTAGAATAAAATTCGCAAAAATTAACAACATCATAGGCCATACAATATATTATAGCATTTTTGGGTAACACACGTAAGACAAGTTTTTGAGGGCGCTAGCTCTTCACTAAACAAGCTTGCGCAGCCTTTCGACGGTTGCTGTGGTGCTATGGCCAGGTTTGAGGTCGATGAGATGGACCTTCCCGCCATTTAATTGAACAATATCAGCGCCTACAACGGCGTCGATTGTATAATCTGCGCCTTTGAAGAGGACATCCGGCAGAAGGGTTTCGATGAGTTTGAGGGGCGTATCGTCTTCAAATAGAATAACCCCATCTACGTACTCTAATGCAGCCAGAACGTGAGCGCGCACCATTTCTGCTTGAATAGGGCGGTTTTCTCCTTTGTAGCGCTTGATCGAACAATCTGTGTTGAGTCCAACGATAAGACGGTCGCATCCTTTTTTGGACTGTTCCAAAGAGTGAAGGTGGCCGAGATGGAGCAAATCAAAGCACCCATTGGTAAAACCGACGGTAAGCCCCTGGTGGCGCCAGAGTTGCGTATGATGGCTTGCATCTTCTAAAGACATTATTTTAGAAGGGGTGGCGGCGTCTGCTTTTAAGACAGCGGTTGCCAATTCGTCGTGTCCGACGACGGCCGTTCCAACTTTTCCAACGACAATTCCCCCGGCAATATTAGCAAGTTGGGCTGCATCTTCCAGGGAATTTCCGGCGCCAATGGCGGCTGAAAGAGTTGCGATCACCGTATCTCCTGCCCCCGATACATC
Organism: uncultured Candidatus Finniella sp.; assembly: GCA_964641635.1. Taxonomy (GTDB): domain Bacteria; phylum Pseudomonadota; class Alphaproteobacteria; order Paracaedibacterales; family VGCI01; genus VGCI01. The sequence continues at coordinate 9,694 of CAZXMD010000009.1, forward strand.
AAAGATTTCCCGCGCTTGTGTTGGAATATGAATAGGCTGGGGATTGGTTTTGTTAGAGGGGGGTAATAGGGTCATTCCCTTTGCTCCCCGCGTTACCAGGACAGCATTACACTTGAAGCGGTCTTTAAGTTGCATCATGGCCTGGACGATATCTTCATCGGACCGGAGAGGGTAAGAAGATACGTCAGATAATTCCTTTTCATTGGGAGTTAAAAGGGTGGCTCCTTGATAACGGGAGTAATCCTGACCTTTTGGATCAACGATAACGGGAATTCCGGCTGCTTTGGCAGCGCCAATAACGAATTGGCAGAGATCAGGAGGGAGTGATCCTTTCCCGTAGTCCGATAAAATAACAACTTTGACCAAAGGCAGGGAATCCATAACGGCTTCTTTTAAAGCCTTAACTGTTGCTTCTGTCGGCGTTCCAATAACTTCATCATCTACCCGCAAGAGCTGTTGGGAATGGGAAATGAAACGGGACTTAACGGGTGTGCGACCTTCATTTATAAGGTGGGCCGTAACGTTTGACAGGTTCGTTAAAAGTTCTTTGATCTTTTGCCCCCCATCGTCTTTTCCTGTGACGCCAATAAAAGTTGTCCGGCATCCAAGAGCGGACAGATTCCGGACTACATTTCCAGCCCCTCCCAGGGTAAGGAAATCACGGTTAATCTTGAGGACAGGCACGGGGGCTTCGGGAGAAATTCGGTTCACGGTTCCATAGACGAAACGGTCGAGTAAAAGATCTCCCAAACATAAAATAGGCAGGTCTTGGAAGGAGATATCAAATAATTTCATGATGTTAAGTTGGTTACTTTTTTAGGTTTAACTAGCTTCTACTTAAACGATCAAACGGCTTTTTTCAACGTTTAATCACACGTCGTGGCTGTTTTTAAGGACTTGGCTTCTTTGCTGGGTTAACCAAAGGTGGGGCTCTTAACTTAATAACTGACGTCAATCTTATCAATTGTCGACCATCCAGGATGTGTTACGAGGCTTTGAAAGGGTAAGCGTCCACCAGGAAGCAGGTGCTCATTTTTGTTCCCATGTTGCCATGAATGGGATTTGGGTTTCACATTCTGGCCATTGTTCTTGCCAGATACGGTAATGGTTAAGGGGGGGACTGGAATTGATTGAGAGGAAACGTTGACAAGCTCGCCGGTAATAACAAGGTGTGGGATGTTGTTATGGTGGGTTGCATCATAATTAATGCCTTGAATCATGAGGCCGGGCCCGGGGGCCCCTGGATTCCCTCCGATGCGGGGATTGATAATCTGTTTGAAAGACGGCGCCTGGTCAAATAGCGTCCCCCGTTCCCGGTAAGTGACAAAAAGAACAATGAAAAGGGCAAAGACAATGACGAGCCAGTCCAGGTAATAATTGTGAATAAAAGCTTTAATCCCCCGGGGCTTTTCTTCCTCCTCAACTGTTCGTTCCAGTTTATTGAGGCCTGGATTGATATTGTGGGGAATAACGTGGTCCTTCTCAATGATTCCCTCTCTTCTAGGGTCTAAGGTTAGGGTTTCGAGAACTGCTTCTTGCCACCAAATGTTGCCACATTCTCCGCAACGGACCTGCCGCCCCTCTTCAGGCATTGTATTATTGTCAATTTGATATTTCTTTTGGCAACTTGGACAAGTAATAATCATGATCTTGTACCCATAAATTATATCATTCCTTTCATAATCATAGGGTGAATAGATGGGCAGGGCAACGGGGTTGGTTGCCTATTTTAAAATAATTTTAAAAAAGATAAAGAATTGAGGCGGAACAAGCACAACATTACAATGTTTTTTACACGAAACTCTAGACCGCTTGGGGAGCGTTGTGTTAATACTAACCCTGTATCATTGTTACAATTTTAAGGAGAGACCTATAGCACGCTTACCAAATGAACCGGCAACCCCCCGCGATGGACCTCGTGTAAACGCAGAGATTACATCTCCCAAAGTACGCCTGGTTGATGAAAATGGAGAAATGATAGGGGTTGTGACTCGCTTTGAAGGCATGCAAATGGCCCAAAAAGCGGGATTAGATTTAGTCGAAATTTCCCCAAATGCGGAGCCCCCGGTTTGTAAAATCCTGGATTATGGCAAATATAAATATGAGCAGCAGAAAAAGCGTGCTGAGGCGAAGAAAAAACAAAAAATAGTTGAAGTCAAAGAAATTCAAATGCGCCCCGGCATTGATGAAAATGACTACCAGGTAAAGTGCCGCGCCATACAAAGATTCATTGAAGATGGAGATAAAGTGAAAGTCACCATGCGGTTCAGGGGACGTGAAATTTCTCACCATGAAATTGGGATGGGCGTTCTTACACGCTTGCGTGAACAGTTTGAAGAACTGGCAAAGGTTGAACAAATGCCGCGCCTGGAAGGCAAACAGATGATCATGGTTCTAGTGCCGAAGTAAAATGAGGGATTAGACTCTATTCTACACAGAGTTAATCATACATTATGGCAACCCCTGACCCTTGTGAGGGAGGTCGGCTGAGAGAAGTCGGCATGGGCGTAAGCGCTAATGGAGGGTGAGGGGGAAATTTATGAATCTTCTGATTGCTCAGTGTATTAGGGCGCTCCCAGCTCCTCAAACGTCCCCGTTTTTAAATTATAGGCCTCAATGCTGCCGGTTGATAAATTAAAAAACCACCCATGGATAAACAAGGTACCCTGCTGAACGCCGTCCGCAATCCAGGGGAAAGTCATGAGGTTGTTTAAAGAATTGATGATGGCGTAATGCCCACAGTGATGGGCCTTTTCTTCCAGGGGTGCGTCAGGGTGATTCTGATAGGTGAGGTCACAGGCGGATTGAGCGAGTTCCATCCATTTCGTAACGAAGCTATAGGCCGGATAAGGAATATCGGCATGTTCAACAAGGGCGCGTATCCCGCCGCATTGGCTATGCCCCAAGACAACGACATGGCGGATCTTCAAGTTACAAACGGCAAATTCCAGGGCGGCGCTGGTGCCATGAAGGGAATCATCGGCTTGGTAAGGCGGTACGAGATTGGCGACATTCCGGACCATGAATAAATCGCCCGGTTCGCAGTTGGTGATAATCGCCGGATCAACCCGTGAATCCGAACAGGCAACCATCAAAACCTTAGGATGTTGGCCATGGCGGACGAGCTTCTCAAAAACGGTGGAATCACCGTTAAAATACTGCGCACGAAAGTTTTTGTAACCGTCGATTAAGGCTTTTATGTTTTTTGGCATTAGTGTGCTTCCTCCCAGTTGTTGCCTGTCCCCACGCCAACCACGAGGGGAACCTTTAATGTTAAGACATTTTCCATCAATTTTCTTAAAGCCGCAACCGTTGTATTCATCTCTGTTTCCGGAACTTCAAAAACAAGCTCATCATGCACCTGTAAGAGCATATGTGTTTTTGATCCCAGGTTTTTTAAAAGGGGAGGGATATGAATCATCGCCCGTTTGATGATGTCCGCATTGCTGCCTTGCAAGGGGGCATTGATCGCTTGGCGTTCAGCAAATTGCCGTGCAACCGGGTTATTATCTTGAATTCCCAAAGTATAACATTTTCGACCCCATAGAGTTTGAACATATCCATGGCGGCGCGCAAATTCCTTGCAACGTTCCATATACTCCTGAATACCCGGATAAGTTTCGAAATATTTTTTAATATAAGTTGCGGCTTCCCCTTGGGCAATTCCCAGTTGATTGGCTAATCCGAATGCGCTAATCCCGTAAATAATGCCAAAGTTAATGGCCTTTGCTTTGCGTCGCAAGGTTCCGTCGATTTGATCAGGCGGGATACCAAACATTGTTGATGCTGTGGAGGTGTGGATATCCATTCCTTTGCGGAATGCTTCAACCAAGGCGGGAACATCTGCCATGTGGGCCAAAAGCCGCAACTCAATTTGCGAATAATCAAGGGAGACCAAACGGAAGCCAGGGTCTGTGACAAAGGCTTGCCTGATTTTACGGCCATTTTCAGTGCGGATGGGGATGTTTTGAAGATTTGGGTCCGATGAAGAAAGTCGCCCTGTGGAAGTTCCAGCCAATGAATAAGATGTATGAACACGGCTTGTTTTAGGAGATACTGCCGCAATCAGGTTATCTACATAAGTAGATTTCAATTTTGAAAGGCCCCGCCATTCCAGAACGCGCGCAGGCAGCTCATGGCCTTGGGCTGCCAGGTTTTCAAGGACATCCACGTCTGTTACATATGCTCCCGTTTTCGTTTTTTTAGGGGGTTTTGTTTTTTGAGAGCCATTGACGTCGCTTGACATTGAAATGCTCATTTCATCAAATAAAATTTCCCCCAGCTGTTTGGGGGAGCCTACGTTAAATTCCCGTCCCGCCAGTTTATATATTGCTTTTTCTAACCGGGCCATTTGATGGGAAAACTCATGCCCTAGTCGGTCAAGGAGTAAACGGTCCACACGAATTCCCTGGCGTTCCATTGCTGCAATTACAGGAACAAGTGGGCGTTCCAGGCGTTCAAAGATATGGACCATTTTCTCAGTGATGAGCCGGGGATAAAAGGCATGATAAAGTTGTAACGTGATATCTGCATCTTCTGCGGCATAGGCTGTGGCTTGATCAAGAGGCACATGGTCAAAAGTCTTCATGGCTTTACCTGTGCCGGCAACATCTGCGAATTTAATGGTTTTATACCCCAGATGAAGTTCAGCCAATTCGTCCATGCCATGACCATTTTTCCCTGCATCCAGAACGTACGACATCAGCATCGTATCTGTGAGCGGCGAAACCGTCACGCCATAACTCCCTAATACCACCAGATCATATTTTAAATTATGGCCGACCTTTAAAACGCTTGGATTATTCAGAAGCGGCTGCAAGGTTGCCACAACATGATCTATAGAAAGTTGAGGGGTATCTGTTTGATGGGCGACAGGAATATAACAGGCTTGATCTTTATCAAGTGCGAGGGATAACCCCACCAATTTTGCTTCCACCGCATTTAAGGATGTGGTTTCGCAGTCTATAGAAATCACGGAAGAGGTCATTGCTTTGGTGATCCAAGTATTCAAAGCCTCTATGGTTGTTATTGTTTCATAGGTGGTTTGCAACTGAGGCGCTTGGGTGATCGAAAAACCAGGAAGTTCCAGGCTGTTCGTTGGAGAGTTGGCGGCTGTGTTCTGGCGGTCGATACGCGCGATAAGGCTGTTGAAGCCTTGCGTTCGAAGAAAAGCATTCAGAACAACCTGTTCAAGCGGGCGAACCTTTAAATCCATTAAAGAGAGCGGAAGGGGGGAGTCTTCCCGTAAAGAGACGAGTTGATGTGATATCCGTGCTTTTTCAGCATGTTCGATTAAAGCTTCCCGCCGTTTAGGCTGCTTGATTTCATGGGCGCGGGTCAAAAGGGTTTCGAGATCGCCATACGTATTAATCAGCTCAGCTGCAGTTTTGACCCCAATACCGGGGACACCGGGAACATTATCACTTGAATCTCCCGCCAGGGCCTGGACTTCTACAACCTTTGAGGGAGGGACGCCAAATTTTTCAAAAACTTCAGCCTCTCCAATGGGTCGGTTTTTAATGGGGTCAAGCATCGAAATGCCTGGTCGCACCAGCTGCATGAGATCTTTGTCCGAGGAAATAATGCACACCTCATATCCTGCCCTATGGGCATGATGGGCATAGGTTGCGATGAGGTCATCGGCTTCAAATCCCACCGCTTCGATGGTCGGTACATTGAAGGCCGCGCAGGCATCCCGGATCAATTGAAATTGAGGAACCAGGTCTTCTGGAGGGTCGGGGCGATGGGCCTTATAGTTAGGGTAGATTTCTTGCCGGAAGGTTTGTCGCCCGGCGTCAAAGACAACCACCAGGGCATCCGTTTGATTTTCCATTAATGTTTTGAAAAGCATGGCGCAAAACCCATACACAGCGCCCACGGGAACGCCATCCGGGCGGCGTAAAGGCGGCAGGGCGTGGTAAGCACGGAAAATATAGCCAGATCCATCAACCAAAGTAAGCTTTGCCATCATACTGCCTGCAAAGGGTTTGTTTATATGTTAAGGGTTACCATAGGGCGTCGGAAAACTCTAGTGATTACAATTTTTAAAAATGCGGCATTGTTCTGTCCAGATAAAAATACCCTTAAAACTTGTAAAACCTTGAAAATAGGTATATATAAAGGTTAAGAAAAATAAATGGGGTATATAACCCATGCCACCAGAAAGGAATTTTCGACGCTCATCGGGGTTTTTTTGTTAAGCATCAGTATGTTCAATGACAGCTTGAAAGCAAAGGAGAATAAGCGATGTCCAAATTAACATTGGTTGTGTCAAACCCTATTCCTGTTCAAGAGGCCTGTTGTCCTTCCCACCCCATAACCTCAAAAGAAGGTTTTACGGCTAAAGTGCGAAACAGAGGCTCTTGCCTTTATGAAGTAGCCATACAAGACCCGTTCCATCGGTTGGCATGTAATCTCATCCTGGAAGTTGAAGAAGCCTGTGAGGAGAAAGCAGGGGAAGTGATTTGTCACTTTCCGAAAATTGCAGATGGGCCCTTAGAAGATTTTGTGGAGGAAAATGAGCTCCTTTATGGTATCATCATGGTTCAATTCCACATGAAAATATTGCAACAACTCCTATTGTTTTGCACCAATCATTATGCTTCCCGGCTGATCATATACACCGATGATGAGCAGGCTGAGGAATTAGGTATTTATGAGGACTTTCTTGTTCATCAGAGCCAGACTCTTACTATACAGGGGGAAAAAACGGAAATGGTCATTCCGGTCAATCAGGAAACTTGTGCTGCCTGGCTTGATTTTATGGCAGAAACAACAGTTAAGTTGGGCCAGGAGTTGTGGCGCGAGCAGAGATCCAATCCAATCATTCGGAATTATCTGAAATCTTATGCTCTTAGTTAAGGCTGGATCAGACGAAAAAAGAACAGTTAAGTAGGAAATAAGAATATCTGAAAAATAAGGAAGCCTAATCATGCTTAATTTGATCATTAATAATTCTGATCCAGTGAATGAAAATATTTCACTTCAGGAACCTGGAACAAAGCCGACAACCCAGGAAGTCTCTTGCGAAAATTCATTCCTGTTTGCCTTTCAGGAAATTTCCCCGAATCTTTACGCTTTCAACGCCCAGAATCCTGAGCATGAATTGAGTTGCCAAATGAGCCTGGAAAGGAAAGAGCGTTTTACCTGTTCAGGGGAGGGGTGTGAAGAAGCAAGCCGTCTTGTCTCCGTAATGGCTTGTGTTTTTCCTCACATTGAGGGTCAAAAATTTCAGGGGAAAGCCCTTGGATATGGCGATCTTCAAGGGATGCTCATGTGTCGATTCCAGTTAAAAATTCTGGATCAACTTTTACTGTTTTGTGATGATAAGGATGCTGCCACTCTCACCATTTTGGATTCGGATCTTGGTTGCGTTGAAATTTATCGGCGTTTTTTTATTTCGGAAGAGAAGGTGACGACAGCACGGGGTGAACAAACACAGATTGTTATTCCAGTAGATATTGAGACATATGATGAAGTTCTTGATTTTATAGATGAAATTGACAAAGAGTTACGCCGATTGTTGGGGCGTGACCAAAACGTTAATCCTGCTTTCCGGGGTCTTTGAAAGGCTATTCTTTAAAGCTGTCTTAAAAATTTTTGCCTTTGACCGCAAACTCCCCATAAATGGCTAAACAAGGCTCTATTAAGCTGAACTTCGGTATTGAACAATTTTGCGTTGTCACGCATAAATAGAGGAAAATTAAGGGATATCAAGGACATTAGGATGACGTCAAAAGTAAATGCCTGGATATTGGCAGATCATGGAAAAATTGGAACCTACAGCCAATGTTTGGGTATCGCGCAGGCGCTTGGGTTGACGCCCGCTTTTAAATCTATGAAGCCTCGCATGCCGTGGCGGGCGCTGCCGCCTCAATTATGGCTACGGGCTCTCCACTCTCAAACTCCAGGACATGATGCCCTCACGCCCCCATGGCCTGATTTACTCATTGCGGGGGGGCGCGTGTCCGCGGCTCCTGCATTGGCGATCAGCAAGCGCAACAAAAAGTGTTTTACCATTATGTTGCAAAAGCCCTACATTAATGTGCGTCATTTTGATTGTGTGATTGCGCCCTATCACGACCATCTGAAGGGACCAAACGTGATTTCTATTTTGGGGGCGCTTCACCGTCTCAATGAAGTTGAGATTAAAGCAGCCGCTGCCGCTTATCCGCATCCCTCAATTTCTCCTCTTACCACACTTTTGTTAGGTGGAGATAACCGCCACTATACGTATAAAGAGTCTGATATGAAGGCGTTGGCAGAGGCGCTCAAAAAGATAGGAGGACACAGCTTCATAACCCCGTCTCGCCGAACCTCTCCGCAATTGCTTCAAATGCTTCGGGATTTTCTAAGGGGCCACTCGTATGAAATTTGGGATGGCGCCGGGGAGAATCCGTATCCGGCGTATCTGGGGCTGGCAGATCAAATTATTGTAACGCAGGATTCTATTTCGATGGCTTCAGAGGCCTGCTTTACAGGAAAGCCCGTTTATATCTGGGAAACAAATCATTCTTCCGCTAAATTCAAGGAATTTTATAAAGATCTCCATGAACAGGGATATGCAAAGCCATTCCAATGGCCATTTCCGGAATGGACACCCAAAAAATTGGATGAAATGGGGCGTGTTGTGACATTCATAAAGGAAAAACTAAGCCAACACCAATGGTAGGGGGTGGGTGCTGATGACGAAATCTTCTAAACTGCCACCCTCTTTGATACAGGGCATTGACATTATCCGGCAAACGGTGAAGACCTTGCCTCAGGTTCCTGGTGTCTACCGGATGATTAATAGCCGGGGTGAGGTTGTTTATGTGGGTAAAGCGAAAGACCTCAAAAAGCGTGTTGTTTCTTACACCTTTGCTCCCAAACTTCCCCATCGGCTCCAGCGAATGGTGTCAGAAACGGTTTCTATGGAGATCGTTACGACCCATACGGAAACAGAAGCGTTGCTTCTTGAGAGCAACCTCATCAAAAAGTTGCAGCCTCATTATAACATCCTGTTAAAAGACGATAAATCCTTTCCCTATATCCTGATTACCCAAGGTCATCCTTATCCGCGGTTAGAAAAACACCGGGGGCCTCAACACCAAAAGGGAAAGTACTTTGGCCCTTTTGCTTCGGTTCTTGCCGTTGAAGAAACCATGATTTTATTGCAAAAGGTTTTTTTGATCCGTAATTGCAGTGATACTTTCTTTGAAAGGCGCACCCGTCCTTGCCTTCAGTATCATATCAAACGGTGCAGCGCCCCTTGTGTTGGTAAAATCCCTGAAAAAGATTATGAAACCCTTGTAAAAGAGGCGGTGGCTTTTTTGAGCGGAAAAACAACGCGCATTCAGGACTATTTAGCAGACAAAATGAATGAGGCTAGCCAGGCTCTTGCCTATGAAGAAGCGGCCCAGTATCGGGATCGGTTGCGGCTTTTGACCGCAATTCAGGCGCATCAGCGGATCAATGTTTCTAAAATGAGGGATGCGGATGTTATTGCGGCTGCTTGTGAAGGCGGGCAAACGTGCGTGCAAGTTTTTTTCTTCCGTCAGGGACGAAATTTGGGAACCACTTCCTTTTTTCTGGCGCACACGGACGGTGCTTCCCTTGAGGACCAAATGGCTGCGTTTTTGCCCCAATTTTACCAGGACCGTGCGCCTGCTCCCCTGGTATTACTCAGCCATAAGCCAACGGAACTACCCCTTATTCGTAACGCTTTACAGGAACAATTTGGAATCGCCGCATCTTGGGAAATCCCCAAGGCAGGCGCTAAACGCGATCTTGTGGAGCATGCGTTAAGCAACGCCCAAGGCGCGTTAACCCGCAAATTTGCCCAGACGGCCACTTTTGAGGCCCTTCTGGATCAAATGGCGGAGACTTTTCAAATGCCCAAGCGGCCGGAACGTATTGAGATTTACGACAACAGCCATTTGCAAGGGAGCCATCCTTATGGAGTGATGGTTGTTGCAACTCCCCAGGGGTTTGAGAAAAAATCTTACCGTAAGTTTGCGATTCGGGCGGCAACGCCTTCAAAAGGAGGGGATGATTATGCCATGATGGGTGAAGTCTTGCACCGTCGTTTTGCCCATGCCGGAGAGAAAGATTGGATATTGCCGGATCTGATCCTGGTGGATGGGGGGTTAGGACAACTTAACGTTGCCTTAAAAGTTGTTGAAGAACTAGATGTGGATGGCATCACGGTGGTTGGTATCGCTAAAGGGCCTGATCGAAATGCGGGACGTGAAAAGTTTTTTCAAAAAGGGCGCGACACCTTTACGCTTCGCGATAATGATCCTTTGATGCATTTCCTACAGCGCCTTCGCGATGAAGCTCATCGGTTCGCGATTGGAACCCATCGGGCCAAGCGCGCTAAAACACTTATAGTCTCCCGCCTTGATGAGATTCCTGGTATAGGCCCTGCGCGCAAGAAAGCCCTTCTTCAACATTTTGGGTCTGCAAGAGGGGTGTCTCATGCAAGCCTCCAGGACTTACAATTAGTACCTGGAGTGAATAAATTTGTTGCAAAAAAAATCTATGCGTACTTTCATGAGAAATAATATAAAATCTGGTTGAGAAGCAAATGACCCAAAACCCGCATAAAAAAGACAGGACAATGATAGACCATTCATCGATGCCGGAGGAATTGAAACCCGCACGTAGCGTGCCGAATCTGTTAACCCTCAGCCGTATCGCGCTGATTCCCATTATCATGGCCGCTTTTTATACAGACAATCATATCGGCCGTTGGGTTGCTACTTTAGCGTTCATTAGCGCCTGCTTCACTGATTTTATGGATGGCTATGTTGCGCGGCTCTGGTCTCAAACAACCAGGTTTGGGCAATTTTTAGACCCAGTTGCCGACAAGTTGCTGGTTGCTTCGACGTTGATGATGCTAGTCGGGTTTGGTCGGATCCAGCCCGTTTCTTTCCTGCCTGCCATTATTATTTTATGCCGTGAAATTCTGGTGTCCGGTCTGCGGGAATTTTTGAGCGGCCTTCAGGTTTTGATGCCTGTCAGCGCTTTGGCGAAATGGAAAACGGCTGCTCAAATGGGCGCGATTTCTCTCCTCTTAATCGGGGATATCTCTCCTTTCGGGGGAGCAATAAACGTTATTGGAGAAGGCCTTTTGTGGATCGCTGCGGCTCTGACGCTTATGACAGGATATACTTATCTAAAGTCAAGTTTGCGTCACCTTTAGCTGCTTTTTAAGCTTCAAGCGAAAGTTCCTTGATAATAGACCAAAGGAGCTTGTTCCCCACCTGTTTCTTCCCAGTCGATATCTTCAACCTGATTTAAGAAAATAGTGTGATCGCCCCCTTCATAGGTTTCTTTACGGCGACAATGAAGAATTCCCAAAGAATCCGGAATCAAGGGACATCCTGTTTTGCTCATTTCATAAGTCAAACTATCCCAGGGATGACTTAAAGAATGGGCAAAAGACTTGCAGAGGTCTTTTTGTGCGGAAGATAAAATATGAATGGCGCAATGGGAATTTTCAAGGAATGCAGGGAATACAAGACGTCGTTTGCCCAGGCAAAACAGAACCAAAGGGGGGGCTAAAGAGACGGACGTGAGGGTGTTGATGGTAACGCCTACAGGTTTTCCCTGATGTTGGGTTGTGATTACGGCAACGCCTGTTGTAAAGCGCCCCATGATTTTGCGGAAGTCTTTTTCTGAAACACTCATTGAACACAATTTCTAAAGTATAAAGCTCTTATAAATAGACTTTAGCATTCTTAATCCTCTTTGGGTGAAGTGAAATATGAGCGGTGAAGAAATTCCAATGCTTTAGGCTTGTTT
>CAZXMD010000010.1:0-9768 GCA_964641635.1 uncultured Candidatus Finniella sp.
AACGGTGCGGGATGCGGAAAAATCCATTGATTTTTACAGTAATGCCTTTGGATTTACCTTGAGTTCCCAACCCGGAAAAGATGAACAGGGAAAAATCCAGCATGCGGAGATGAAATTCGGCAAAGACGTTTCGATTATGTTTGCACCGGAAGGATCATGGGGTTCTCCACGCAAAACACCAGCGTCTCTTGGTGTAACGCCATCTTTGGTTCTTTATATCTACTGTGAGGATGTCGATGCCCTCTATAAACAGGCAGTAGAAAATGGAGCACAATCTACGATGCCACCCAACGATGCATTCTGGGGTGACAGAGTCTGTAATTTGATAGACCCCGAAGGACATGAATGGATGTTTGCCACAAACATTGCCGATCATAAAGATAAAGCGTAAGGGTATCTTAAACAGGAATAATTTTCATGACAACGGAAAGAAATTGTAAGAACCGTTTACAGGGTAAAATTGCCATTATTACGGGGGCAGGGAAGGGCATAGGATATGGAATTGCCAGGGTCTTTGCAAAAGAGGGAGCGAAAGTCATCCTTGTGAGCCGTACAGAGGCAGATCTGAAAAGTGGCGTTGATAAAATAACAGAAGCTGGTGGAGATGCTTCATATATCGTGGCGGATGTGACAAAAGCCCAAGACATGGCAAGAATGGCAGAAAGCACGCTAAAAAGCCATGGTCGCATTGATATTCTGGTTCATAATGCCGGCATTTATCCCGTCGCTCATATTCTGGATATGACCCTTGATAATTGGAACCAGGTGATTGATACAAATTTGACAAGCGCTTTCCTGGCCGTAAAAGCCTGTTTACCTTCCATGAAAAAGCAGCAGTATGGCCGGATTGTGTTTACATCTTCCATATCCGGCCCAAGGGTAGGGTGGCCTGGGGGGGCTCATTACACGGCTTCAAAAGCCGGTATGAATGGTTTTATGAAAACAATAGCGATTGAGCTTGCAAAGGATAATATCACGGTAAATGCGGTTGAGCCCGGGAACGTTCTGTCTGAAGGATTAGAAGAAATGACAGAAGAGCACCAAGAGAAAATCGCCTCAGGGATACCTATGGGACGGCTCGGAACACCCGAAGAGATCGCCTATGCATATGTTTTCCTGGCCTCAGATGAAGCCAGTTATATCACCGGTCAATCTATCATTGTCGATGGTGGCCAGATTCTACCCGAATCAGACCAACATATGCAGATGCACACAAATTAAATTCATAAAAGCCTTCTGACCGATTAAAAAGCCTTCTGACCGATTAAAACTTTGAGATCCTGCACGTGCGTTGTGTTATGTTGCGATCGCATAATATATATTATGGAAAATACAGGCATGTTTAGGCTGGATACTCTTTACCCAAAAGCGCCTAAATAGTCTCAGAACCTGCTAAAATGGGAGCATTTTGCTCCCGTTTTTTATGGGCTTACTTTACCTTTGTCGGGGGATTATAAAGGTGGGAATGGTCAGAGAAAATCCGGCGAAAAAGGCGTCGTATGAAAAATTCATATTTTAAGATGCTTGAATTCTGGTATTTTCCTGTATACAGATGCTGGATTAACGCGTGGCGCGGTTTGCCTTTAAGTTCCTTAAATTGAAGATGGACAATACCTTCCTCTGTTCGGACTATTTCTGAGGCAATCAGAGGTAAGTTGCTAACCTTTAGAAAAACTTCTTGATTATCTTGCAGGGCGTGATGCTCTAAATCCTTGTGACGCAACCGTACACCTCCTAACGAAATGTCATGAATATGAATTGAAAGATCAGATCCATTCACTGTCAGCAGTCCCCCCTCTTCCATGCTAAACCTTTCATCTGTCCTTGGACGGGGGTGTTCAACACTGATCATCACCATAACTACCAGCATAAAAATGTTCATTGTAGCCCAAATCGCAGCCACAGGGAAAAAACCACCGTCTGAGCCAGGGCTGGCTTCAGGCACAACATTGAGCAACATCCCGATACTTGTTAAGAGAAGAAGGGTTAAGCTTGTCCAGAACGAAAAATGATGAATATGTCGTTGAGCATCAGGGCGTCCCATAAGGCCTTTGGGAGTAACCCCGAATTCTTGACGAAATGGCGTCATGAGGCTATTTACAACAGTTGGCAATACCTGAATCGATTCCAAAGAAGCAACAGAACTGCTGAGTAAGGGAATATAATGCCGTGGCGCCAACCACAGCGTGACGAAAAGATTCATTAAGTAAGCCGGAAAGTGGAAATAGACCAACTCTGTATAATGTGTAATGAGCAATGCCGGATACCCTGTCCACAAAAACACAATAGGAACAATAAAGCTGAAGGTCCGGGTAAACGGGCTAATTAACCAATGCCAGGGGAAAAATAAAACCCGGTGAATAAATCTAAGATTTGGTCCTAGGGGGCCGTCTTTCATAAATATCGTTTGAATTGTACCACGACACCAGCGTTTGCGTTGTGTGATCAAACTCGGAAGCGACTCCGGGGCAAGGCCATGGCTCAATTTCTCATTGAGGTAGCGCGTGATATACCCATGGCGTAACAATACAAGAGTTGTTGTTAAATCTTCCGTAATTGACTTCGTTGGAACCCCCCCTGCTTCTTGCATGGCCGTACGGCGGGTCAAACTGCAGGATCCGCACCAGAAAGCAACATTCCACCCGTCTCGTGCAGGCATCATAACATCGAAGAACAAACGTTGATCATCAGGCGCTGAATCATGTAAATGCAAATTGGATTGAACATAATCCTTATTAAAGAAATGTTGTGGCGTTTGCAGGATCGCAACTTTCGGGTCAATAAAAAATCCCACAGTTCGGTAAAGAAAATTTCTGAAAGGAACAAAGTCAGCATCAAAGACGGCAATAAAATCACCACTGGTTACTTCAAAAGCATGGTTCAAATTACCTGCTTTTGCGTGAACCCATTCTTTGCGGCGAATATACCCGGCGCCAACTTCTTCACAAAAATCTTGCACCCACTCCCGCTTTCCATCGTCAAGAACCCAAACTTTCAACTTTTCTTTTGGCCAATCTAAATGTAAGCATCCAAGAATTGATCTTTCGATCACTTCAATGCCCTCATTATAAGTTGGTAAAAATACATCAATCGTTGGCAATTCTTCAGGAGGCAGCCCACGCAAAGCTTTTTCATATTTATCTGCTTGTTCTTTTCGGTCCGTATTGCGCATGAGCGTGATATAAAAAATCAAACTTTCAACGGAAACGAGAATTTCAATGAAAAAGCAGAACCAGACCCAAAGCCCGAGACCTGTCACCATTGGTACGGGAAGCGTTGTGTAGAATAAACGCCACATCATATAGCGGGCCCAAAAAATGGATAAAACGCCAATCATGGCCAAGCGTATCCACCGATTGTTTTTGTCTAAATGTGGCAAAAACAAAATGCAGAACGCAAACACGGTTAAGGCTAGGGCATATGTGCTGAAGCTCATAAGCTTCTCCTTTCTCTTTCAAATTTAAGACAAAAATTGCAAACAAATCGTTAATTTTCCTAAAAAGAGGACGAATTTGTCAGATATTATAAGAATGGTAATATTTGAGGTATAAACTTTTTTATATATGGGTGTAATTTAGGGTGTATACATGTTTAAAATTAAAGAATTCATTAAGAGATTAAAAGACCAAAATGCCCAGTATGTAGACTTTCGGTTCACGGATTTCAGGGGCGCTTGGCACCATATGTCAATGCCCGTATCCGCCGTGACAGAAACGATCTTAAAAGAAGGCATTTTTTTTGACGGATCATCCATTGCAGGATGGCGCGCCATTCATGAATCAGACATGATACTAATCCCAGATTTTTATCGTATGATGGTTGATCCGTTTGCTTCTCACATTACAATGATTGTTATTTGTGATGTGTATGATCCCCTCACCCGCCTTCCCTACGACCGTGATCCTCGTTCTCTTGCAAAACGGGCCCAAGCCTCACTTCTGGCATCCGGCATCGGGGATCATGCTTATTTTGGCCCTGAACCTGAATTCTTTATTTTTGACAATGTCCGCTTTGATACAGGAACAACGGGATCATTCTATGAAATCAGTTCAGATGAATTCTCACAAAGCAACAGGAAATCCTTAGAGCAAGGGAATCATGGCCACCGCCCAATGGCAAAAAGCGCCTATTTTCCTGTACCACCAAGAGATTCCTTAAGTGATTTACGTGCCGAGATGACATCCATCATGGCAGATTTTGGCTTGATTATGGAAAAACATCATCATGAAGTTGCCCCCTCCCAACACGAGCTTGGAATGCAGTATGCAGGGCTTTTGGAGGCCGCAGATAATTTACAAATCTATAAGTATGTGGTTCATAATGTGGCGCGTTCTTATGGGAAGACAGCCACTTTTATGCCAAAACCAGTTTTTGGGGATAATGGTTCTGGAATGCACGTTCATCAATCACTATGGAAAGGAGATAAATCATTGTTCTTTGGTAAAGGGTATGCCGATTTATCTGAAACGGCCCTTTTTTACATTGGCGGCATCCTAAAGCATGCGAAAACACTAAATGCATTCACTAACCCAACAACAAATAGTTATAAAAGGCTTATTCCAGGTTTTGAAGCTCCCGTTCTTCTGGCATACTCTGCTCGCAACCGCTCGGCTGCCTGCAGAATTCCTTTATCTTATGGCGAGAACTCAAAACGCGTTGAGGTGCGCTTTCCCGACTGTACCGCCAACAGTTATTTAGCTTTTTCCGCTATGCTTATGGCTGGACTTGATGGCATTAAAAACCGGATTCATCCCGGAGATGCTGTCGACCATGACTTATATGAAGAAAAGGACATTGCCCAGACACTTCCGACTGTTTGCTCCTCTCTGCGGGAAGCCCTCGAAAAACTCCAGGAAAACCCTTCTTTTCTGATGGCGGATGGTGTTTTTTCCGAAGATTTCCTGAATGCTTATTCTAAATTAAAATGGGAGGAAGTTTATGCCTTGGAGCATGCTCCCCATCCTGTTGAATTTAAATTATATTATAGCTCTTAAGTATGGAAAAGTCAACTACCTCCGGCTTTGCCGGAGGTAGTTGACTGACAACCAGGAGCAGGTAATCCTTTTCACTCCCATCTATCAAAGTTTCGTTTCATCAATTGCGGATGCGACTGCAATATCAAATTCCTTCACTTTGCCCTCTTGTTCAAAGGTCCAAGCAGCCGAAAGTATGGTCTGACACAAGGCCCATGCCTTAATCTTTTGCGCATCAAAAGGAAGCTCATCCGCTATTATATGCAATCTGCGTGCAACAATTTCTGGCAACGGTTGTTTCTGTGGCAAAAATTCGAAGAAATTTCTAACCATGGGCCCAACTTCAGCTACTGGATCTCCTCTATACCCATGAGGGTCAATGACTTTCCATTCATGATTACTTAATATGATGTTATCATGGTGCAAATCCCCATGAAGAATAACATCAGATGACCGATCAGCAGTCAAATCTTTAAATAAACCTTCAGCTTTGGATAAAATTTTAAGATCAAAATGCCCTTGTAAATTTCCGAATGCCTCGCTCAATTCAGAAAGATGGCGAAATTTAAAATCTGTTTGTTTTTGGGGTTGTAAGTTACGAATCGTTTGACAAATAATCTTTGTTGCAGAATCATCATCCCCTTTCTGGAGATAACTTTTAAGCGAATGACCCGGCTCCAGGCTTTCCATCAAGAAGGCGTTTAGGCCCTCATCAAATGCATATATCTTCGGAGATATCTTCTCCATACAGCTCAACCATCTCATTTCACTCACAATATTGGCGCCATACGGCGCCATTTTAATAATAGCCGTTTGATTCGTCGAATTCATTCTGACGAGCCCGACATAATTATAGGTAAGTGAAGGCATTGGCCGCAAATGATGAAAATTCCAGACGGCGGATAGATGCTTTAAGCGTAAAGGAAGGTCTTGAAGCCACAAAGACCCTGCTTCACCGTAAATATCGTGAATATTAGAAATAAATGCCATATTCAATTGCATTTGGTGATATTATCCCACTTTTCACCTAAATGTCGAGAAAAAACATATTCTTAGTGGAGTCTGCCCATCTTTCTTTGTTGATTTTCACGATATTCTTCAAAAGGTAAGACGCGTTCCAGGTCAATATCATAGATATTGGGAGCGAAAGCATAATAAAACAGATTTCTTTGTCCTTTAAGCTTATTAGCCGGATGAGCGTAAATTTCCCAGTGTCCCTTATCAGGAAAAGAACCATAATGCGCATGATAGCACATCATTTTCTTCCGGTCTTTAAGGGCTTTTAAAAGAGGCAGGTTGACCCCTTTAGATTGGCCTGTGCGAACCCATGTGTCCAATTGCTCTGCAATATTCACAACCAAACCATGGTCTTGGGCCTGGTGATCTAGAAATAAATAACTCCCTGTGGTTTCACAAAGGTAGGCTTCGGTGAATCCGTAGTTTTCAAGAATCGCCTTAAAAAATTTTTGAAAATTAAGGTCAACCAGCGCATGATTTTTGGCGTTGGCAGATCCCATAGATTTCATAAATAATTCTGACAACTTTATAAAATATTGCCATTGAGTGTTTTGCAAGGCATCACAAAATTGCGTAGACCAATTATGATCTTGTTTACAGATATAGGCATGAATCGATCCTTTGCTAAGAGCCTCTCTTGCTATATCTTCCTGTTCTTCTTCTACTAAAAGAATTTTTTGAATATCGGGGTGTTTCATTTGCTCAAAAAACTCAAGACCCGTCATATCTTGCAAACAATAATGGGCCACAACCGTAGATATTTCCTCAAACCGTTGGGGGCGATATATTTCAGCATGGATACCAAAATCAACCCAGTGTTTCCGCTGGCTATCTTTTGCATGTCCAACATAGCGGTCTGGAAATGGATCAGGATGATATATCTCATTGATATAATGAAGGGCATTTTGTGGTGAATAAAAGGAATCGAAGGTCATGTGGGATTTGGGTAAATCTACATCAAGTGAATTCAGCAATTCGTAACGATCATCAACAATAACAACCCGAGTAGGATGAAAACAACAAGGAATCATGGCACCCTCCTTATTTGGATTTAGACTCTAACCTAAAAAGAAACTTTTTACCACCTGTTTTTGCATACCTTATATATGCATAATAGGCATAAATTAGAGGCATGGATGATATATATCTATGTGACATAACGTCAGCGACGGAAGCGCACATCTCATTCTTCCTGGACCTTCTCTTCACCTTTGGAAATCCCTTGCCCCTTTTATGAAGTTGCGGCTATGAATAAGGAATGAAGTTTATTGCTATTTCCTCCCGGTCGACCTTGTTGTGGGTAATCCCTTTGCTGGTGATTTGGTTTGCCCTATTTTTGGGTAATCGTCCCTTTGCTTCCCCTGACGAGGGTAGATATGTGGAGATTCCACGCGAAATGGTTGAAACAGGAGATTATGTTACGCCGCGGCTCAACGGTGTTAAATACTTTGAAAAACCACCCTTGTTTTATTGGATTCAGGCCGCGACGATACGCTTCTTTGGCATTCAAGAATGGGCTATGCGCTTAGGTTGCGTCCTTTTTGGCATTTTGGGGTGTATCGGAACGTACCTATTTGGTCGTCGATTTTACGGGCAGAAAGCAGGATTAGCGGCTTGTCTCATCCTGGCAATGAGCCCCCTTTATTATGCTTTAAGCCGCCTGATCATCCTGGACATGGCTGTGACAAGTTTTGTCACGTTAAGCTTATTCTCATTTTTAATAACCGTTCACACGCCCCCGGGGCGTGAGCGTCGCTTATGGGCTTGGGCTTTTTACGCTTGTTCCGCACTTGGGGTTTTAACAAAGGGGTTGATGGTCCTCGCCATTTCGGGGCCTGTCATTTTAATTTGGGCCCTTGCTACCGGACGATGGAAAGATTTATGGCCAGCTTACATTCCTTCAGGGTCTCTCGTATTTTTCACCATAGCCGCGCCATGGCACATTTTAGCAACTCTTCAAAACCCTGAGTTTGCCCATAAATATTTTGTTGTAGAACACTTTTTGCGATATACGACTTCTGTTCATATGCGCTCCCAGCCTCTATTGTTCTTTGTTCCCGTCTTGCTGCTTGGCTTCTTTCCCTGGATAGGTTTGTTATGGAGCGCCATTCGAGACAGCCTAACGTCACAATCCGATAAGCAGGAACGGAGCGTTACACTATTTCTCCTGATCTGGGCAGCTTGGACTTTTGGGTTCTTTTCTATATCTAACTCTAAACTTGTGCCCTATATTTTGCCCTGCTTTCCCCCGCTCGCTCTCATTTTGGGGGCATATTGGAATAAGATTTATCAAAAAGGAAATGAAAACGCCGCCCGACAGGGTATCCTTATCTTTTCGGGCTTTGCAGCTCTTTTGAGCATCGGAGGACTTGCTACCCTTTGGTTCTTGCCAAAACTGATTGATCACAAACCCTATCTTTGGGTGGACTTTACAGCGCTGGCGGTAGGATTCCTATTTTTTGCCTTCCTTGCTCTCCTGTTTCTTTATCATCGGCAAGTGCGCAAGGCTCTCGCCATGGTTCCGTTAGCAGCATTAATTCTGATTATCTCTATAATTCGCCTCATGCCTGAGCTGCAGCAACCCTCTGTCAAACCTTTGGCGCAAATCATCCAATCTGTGAAAAAACCGGAAGATATTGTGGGAAGTTATAAGGCTTATTTTCAGGATTTGCCTGTGTACGTGGATCAAACCGTGTCTGTATTTGATATTAAAGGTGAGCTTGAGTTTGGCTGTGAGGTTGAGGATTGCTCCCAATGGATGATGAATGAAAAAGAATTTCTTCAGCTCTGGAGGGCGAGGAAACGTCTGTTGATTGTTGCAAGGCTTAGAGAAATCGAAGCCCTTCAAATGCGTGACCCTACTTTTAAATATTTCCTTCTTGGAACAAGCCAGGGAAATGTTTTAGTTACCAACCGGTAATGAGTGAACAAACAGCCTATTTTCCCTACTTTGCACGGAACTTTGAAGTCTTCGCTTTGTTTATTTTGCGAAGCAAGGGAACCTGGGTTGTTTTCGTTGACGCATGAATCACTTTAGGAGGCGTCACAGCTCCTGGAATTTGAAACACTTTTTGGCTTGATATTGGGCCTACCGTGTTAATAATAATCTTTCCACTTGCCTGTATGGGTCTGCCCCGAATAATTTTTGGGCCCCCTGCCCCATTACGATCAGGTTTCATATGAGGAATGCCCGGAATACCCCCATTAAATCCCTTGTAGGGTGAAAATCGTACAATCATAGGGACACGACGGCCACTGGGGGCTGCCACGTTTTTAATAAATTCTCCCTGATGTTTTGCAATATCTGAAAGTGTCATTTCAGGTGACGTTTGGGTAACCTCAGGCAAGAAGTGTGGCTCTGATACCCGTCCAGTATGTACCTTTTGCCATATTTTTAAAACACGCGTCCGGTAGGGTACATGGTGTTGGGGGGTTGAAGAGTGATAGTGGGCTACTGCATTCCCCCATGATCCCTTATTCTCCTTTTTTGCCTTCAAGAATTTTGCAGCGTATGCAATGTTGCTTGCCGGGTCAAACGCCGCTTCAAGAGTTGGAAATGCTTTTGGGTGTTGCTTTAAATTCACCTGCATACACCCCACATCAATACTGGTGATGCCAAGAAGGTGGAGTTTGCGCACCATCCTAATGGCTTCTTCTTTTGTTGCGAATACATAAGGGGCGCCATTGGCGTTAATAGTCCAAGGCCAGGCAACGACGGATCCTCCAACTTTGCGTCCGGATTCGGCCATCGCAAGTCCCAGAGCTGCAGCGCTGGTGG
>CAZXMD010000010.1:9778-19333 GCA_964641635.1 uncultured Candidatus Finniella sp.
TCGCGGTTAACAATTTGTGGGGGATACCATGAACAGCTTCATACCGGCGAATGAGCGGATCGCACATGTTCATGGGCTGGCTCCATGCCTGATTTGTTCCTACGGTAAAAATCATCCCAAGCAACGTCAGCTTTTTAACCACGAAAAAACCCTCCTTAAAAACAGAATAATTTTTCATAATTTAAGGATTATGCAATAATGGTTAATTTTTTATGAACATTCAAATTGCCGCAGGCTGAGGGTATATCTAATGATAACCTTATCTCTCCCGTAACAGGAAAGATAAGGTAATATTGGCAACTCTATGGACTAATAAGTTATCTTTTTTCCACAACCGCATGGGCGGTTACAGCCACAATTTTCTTTCGCTGTGCCGCCACATCCTTCCGGTTTGCAGCCCCCGCTTCCCATACCGCAGCACCCACTTAAGGTAACCGCAACAAATAATCCCAGAATGGCCTTATACATTTTCTTTCTCCTTTACGAACGACCTTATTAATCAACATTCCAAGTATACCCCATAATAAGTAAATAATTTATTGACGCCTCCCCTTTTCAAAAGCTGGCTTCAGAACCGCAACCGTATCATAATAAGCATATGAACTTTCGGAGGATGGAGACAGTTACCATGATTTCCCTTGATTTTGGTCTTAGTGATACGGCAACAAGCGTACGCGATATGGTCCAGCAATTTGCCGCCTCAGCCATAGCGCCACGGGCTGCGGAAATTGATGAAAGCAATACCTTCCCCCGGGACCTTTGGCCAAAGCTTGGCAGTTTAGGCCTGTTGGGAATTACGGTCGATGAAGCTTATGGCGGCGCTGGAATGGGTTATGAAGAACACGTCATCGCCATGGAAGAGATTTCACGCGCTTCTGCTTCTGTGGGCCTGAGCTATGGCGCCCATTCGAATTTGTGCGTCAATCAAATTTCCCTCAATGGCTCTGACGACCAAAAATGGCGCTACCTTCCTCCCCTCATTTCTGGGCAGCATGTTGGCGCCCTGGCCATGAGCGAAGCCGGCGCAGGGTCTGATGTTATTTCCATGAAACTGCGCGCAGATGATAAAGGTGATCATTACTGCCTTAATGGCACAAAGTTGTGGATCACCAATGGGCCGGACGCCGATGTTTTGGTGGTGTATGCTAAGACAGACCCAACGGCTGCTTCAAAGGGAATTACAGCCTTTATTGTCGAAAAGGGAATGCCTGGTTTCTCAACCGCACAAAAGCTTGACAAGCTTGGTATGCGAGGTTCCAGCACCTGTGAACTCGTCTTCATGGACTGCCTTGTTCCTAAGGAAAATATTCTAGGGGAATTGAACCAGGGAGTCCGTGTACTGATGAGTGGCCTAAACTATGAACGCGTTGTTCTTGCGGGAGGTTCATTGGGTATTATGCAAGCCTGTTTGGATATTTCCCTACCCTATGCTCAAGAACGGGAGCAATTTGGCCAAAAGATCGGTGAATTCCAATTGATCCAAGCCAAACTCGCCGATATGTATACCCAGATGAATGCCGCTAAGGCCTACGTATACGCGGTTGCAAAAGCTTGTGATCGAGGTTGTGTAACGCGCAAAGATGCGGCAGGCGCTATCTTGTTTGCGGCGGAGACCGCCACGCGCTTAAGCCTGGATGCCATCCAGATCTTAGGAGGTAATGGCTACATCAACGAGTATCCTGCGGGGCGCCTGTTGCGGGATGCGAAGTTGTATGAAATAGGCGCTGGCACCTCAGAGATTAGACGCATGCTGATTGGACGAGAATTATTTCAAGGAAATTAGGCTTGAAATCTATAGTAAGAGTCGGCTATAAGTGGTTTGTGCCTGTAAAAGACGGTGTGGCTCAAGGGTATGCCTATTCCGTTGTGGTGCAATTGCGAAAACCTTTCTATTATAATGAAAAGAGAATCAAATGCCCAAGTTAAAAACAAAGAGCAGTGCGAAGAAGCGGTTCCGGATTACTGGGACTGGCAAAGTCAAAATGGGTCAGGCGGGCAAACGCCATGGCATGAGAAAGCGCAGCAATAAAATGTTGCGCAATGCACGCGGCATGACCATCATGCATGAAGCGGATGCAAAAAAAGTTCTTAGCTATTACTTCCATATGTAAGGAGACCTCATTATGGCACGCGTAAAAAGGGGTGTTACAACGCACGCCCGTCACAAAAAAGTTTTAAAATTATCTAAAGGATTTCGGGGACGTTCCAGCAAGTGTTTCCGGGTTGCGATTCAACGCCTGGAAAAGTCTTGGCAATATGCTTACCGCGACCGTCGCAACAAGAAGCGCGAATTCCGCGCTTTATGGATTCAACGGATCAATGCCGCAGCACGCGCCAATGGTCTGCCGTATTCCCGGTTTATCAACGGTCTGCTGAAAGCAGGTATTACGATTGACCGGAAAGTTATGGCTGATTTGGCTGTTCATCAACCTGAAGCCTTTAAGTCCCTGGTTGACCAGGCTCAAAAGGCTTTGGCGGCTTAAGAATCTGCCTTAAATGAATTATGGAGGGGGTACGTATTCCTTTTCTTGTTTTGTCATTGCGAGCACCCAGGCGACCCTTTAGGGTCGGGGGTGCCCGGCAATCCAGACACCTGCGAAGCAGTTAAGAAAACTGAAACATTCTAAACAGCCTGGATCGTCAGGTCGCTGACGCTCCTCGCGATGACTGTATTTTACTGTTTTTAAACATTTTTGATTTGTAGAGTAAATTCATTAAGGCCGATTCTAAATTTGTATCCTTTACCTATCAACCAATCATTAGGGTTATTAACATAGGTTTATTTTATGCCTGATCTTTTTCGTCAAACAGCTTCCCTCCCTAATGCTCCTGTATCCAAGGCTGAGTATTCAGCCAAAGACATTGAGGTGCTCGAAGGCTTAGAGCCTGTTCGTAAGCGACCGGGGATGTATATTGGTGGCACAGATGAGAAGGCCCTTCATCATTTGGTGGCTGAGGTTCTGGATAATGCCATGGATGAAGCTGTTTCCGGGCATGCCAACCGCATTGAAGTCCGCTTAGAGGCTGGAGATATTGTTTGCATTCGGGATAATGGCCGTGGCATTCCCACAGACCCCCACCCAAAGTTCCCTCAACTCTCCGCTCTTGAAGTCATTTTAACAACTCTTCATTCCGGTGGAAAGTTCAACAATGCTGTTTATGCAACTGCCGGTGGGCTTCACGGCGTTGGCGTATCGGTCGTCAATGCCTTATCCGACTATTTAGAAATTGAGGTTGCCCGGTCGCGCAGCCTTTGGCGACAAACCTATTCAAAAGGCAAACCCACGACTCCTCTTGTTTTACAGGAAGGCGCCACCAGCCGCCGGGGGACATCCCTTCGCTTTCACCCTGATCCGGAGATTTTTGGGAACAACCTTCATTTTCGTCCCGCAGCTCTCTATCAAATGGCGCGTGCAAAAGCCTACCTTTTCAAGGGCGTTGAACTCAATTGGGTGTGCGATCCATCTCTTTTGAAAGAAAATGATAAAACCCCACAGGTAGCTTCTCTCCATTATCCTGCAGGTTTGGTCGATTGTTTGGCTGATCAACTTGAAGACCGTGCGACCGTCACAGAAAGTTTCTTTGCCGGCGAAGCAGTTTTTCCAAATAATCAGGGACGGGTTGAGTGGGCGATTGCTTGGCCTGTTGATGATTTTGCCAATGATGAGGCTGGGTGGATCTCCTCCTTCTGCAATACCATCCCAACCCCTCAAGGCGGCACGCACGAAAATGGCTTCCGGCAAGCATTAACCCGTGCCCTTAAAGATTACGGGGAACGCGTTGGAAATCGCCGCGCTGCCCAATTAACAAGCGAAGATATCAGCGGTAACGCCTATATGATTTTGTCCTGCTTCATCAACCAACCACAGTTTCAAGGTCAAACGAAGGAAAAGTTGGCCAGCATTGAGGCTACCCGCTTGGTTGAGAACACCGTTAAAGATCATTTTGACCACTGGCTGGGTGATCATCCTCAAGCCGGCACCCAACTTCTTGACCATGTTATTGTGCGCGCGGAAGATCGCCTCAAACGTCGACAGGCAAAAGAAGTTGCCCGATCGAGTGCGACCCGAAAGCTTCGCTTACCTGGAAAGTTGGCTGATTGCACTTCCAATATTGCAGAAAATAGCGAAATTTTTCTTGTAGAAGGAGATTCTGCGGGAGGATCAGCCAAACAGGCTCGAGACCGGGCAACCCAGGCCGTCCTTCCATTGCGCGGTAAGATTTTAAATGTGGCGAACGCAACGCTTGAAAAGCTTCATGCCAATCAGGAAATTCGGGATCTAGGCCTCGCCTTGGGTTGTGGTATGGGAAAACTATGTGATCCCACAAAGTTGCGTTATAGCAAGGTTGTTATTATGACAGATGCGGACGTTGACGGCGCTCACATTGCATCGCTCCTCTTGACATTTTTCTTCCAGGAAATGCGTGCCATTATTGATGCGGGTAACGTTTACTTAGCTCAACCTCCCCTCTACCGCCTCACCCAAGGATCAAAATCTGTCTATGCACGCGATGATGCGGAAAAAGACCAGCTTCTTAAAGTACACTTTAAAGGAGCTAAAAACGTAGATATTGGCCGTTTTAAGGGATTAGGAGAGATGCTTCCCGCCCAGTTGCGGGACACAACCATGCATCGTGATAAGCGTACTCTGCTACGTGTCTTTATCAAAGATAATGAGGATATAGCCCAATTCGTCGACCGCCTCATGGGTAAAAACCCTGAGGCCCGTTATAATTTTATTCAGGAAAATGCGCCCCACATTCAGGATGTGGATATATGATGAAGCCCTGGGACAAAAAGATTTGTTCTTTGACCACAGGAATCTTCGGTATTATCATAATTTTGTTTTTTGCAAGAATACCTTTATCTAAAGCGATATCGAGCTCAGCTACCTTAGAAAAGCAGAATCAAAATTCTTCAATCTGTCAACCTGATCCGAATCAAGGATTTTCTTCCCAGATTGAGGTTGCCTTGCAAGCGATTGCAAATATTTCAACGACTAAAGTTATTGCCTTCAGCAAAGAGAGTCCATTTGGACCGCAATTTTCTTCTCACCATATTTCCTTTGATGATGAAGAATTACCTTCTGATCTCCATGAACCCTTAGATGATCCTTATGAATCTCAATCTTTCGGGACGGGATTTATTATTCAATCTACCCATGATACTGCGTACATTGTGACAAATTATCATGTTATTGCTGAGGCCGATAAGATTTCTATCTCTCTTAATGACCGGACTGAGCTGGATGGAATGATTCTTGGTGTTGACCCCCATGCCGACCTGGCAGTCCTCAAAGTCTCTACAAGTCATTTGCCTATAGAACAACGAAAGCTACCTACCTTGGAATGGGCGGATTCCCACCGCATCCGGGTTGGTGATTTCGTGCTTGCTATTGGGAATTCTTTTGGATTTGGAAGCACTGTGAGTCATGGTATCATTTCTAATCTATCTCGACGCCTTAGGACGCCTCAAGCCAATCGATCTTATACCACTCGTTATATTCAGCATAGCGCCCCTATTCACGCAGGAAATTCCGGCGGCCCTCTCCTGAATTGCCTTGGGCAAGTTATCGGGGTTAATACTGTGATTATTTCACCTAACGGGGAGAATGTGGGAATTGGTCTTAGCATTCCCTCTGCAACTGCAAGCGCTCGAATTAAGCAACTCATTGAATTTGGCCGTATTCGAGCTGGCTGGCTCGGTATTAAGACTCAACTCATTTCTGGAGATACCCTTGTAAATTTCAACCTTGATAAAACTAGGAACTACAGAATTGTTGGCAGTGTGACACCTTTTGGCCCGGGCGCTAAAGCCAATATTGAACCAGGGGATTTGATCCTTGAGTTTGATGGTAAAGAGATCACCGAAAGCACAAACCTCTCTCAACTCATTTGCGAAGCCCCTATTGGTAGGGCTGTGACTATTAAGGTATATCGGGATGGTCGAATATTAACCATCACAGCCATTCCAGAAGAGCTTGAAGAGAATCTTCCTCATGATTATACATTGGGACAGTTAACGAAACCAATTTGATTGCGGAAAAAGGCAGGCCTTAATCTGCCTTTTCGCTCTCGTGGATAAATTCTGTTCAACTAACTCTCAACGCCAATGAGTTCAACGTCAAAATGTAAAGTTGCATTAGGGGGGATAACGCCGCCTGGGCTGTTGGCGCCATAGCCGAGTTCAGGGGGAACAATGAGTTTGCGCTTACCGCCAATTTTCATTGTCGAAAGGCCTTCATCCCAGCCTTTTATGACTTGTCCGGCCCCTAATGTAAACTTGAAAGGCTCCTTACGATCCCGTGAGCTGTCAAATTTACGACCATCTGGCAAGGTTCCTGTGTAGTGAACGATGACAATTTGCCCTTTTTCGGGGATTTTTCCGGCGCCTTCTTTCTCATCAACATACTGGAGGCCGGATTCAGTTGTGGTTGGTTCTTTTGCTGCATAAACTGGGCTGTCAGCTATGGCTGCTAGTATGGATAAAATAACGACTTTTTTGAACATAGAGAAACTCCTTCTTTAGTTTATATTTCCATATTTGCCATTACCCAATCATTTGTCAATATCTTCAAAAAAACTCAACCCCTCTTTCTTGCTTCTCTTTTAGTCTTGCAGTTTATCTTTAAAAACAATAAAAATAAAAGGAGAGATACTTTGGCAAGATTGGAGAATCGTTATGAAATTTTCAAAATTCGTAGGTGTTATTTTGGCCGCTTGCACGCTTTTAGGAGCTTGTGATGGAAAAAAGGATGGTACTGGCAAGACGCTTACGGTTGGCGTATCCGCTGATTATGCGCCCTTTGAATTTTTTAATAACGGTGAAATTGTTGGATTTGACATTGACTTAATGACTGAAATTGCAAAGCGTCTGGGCAAGAGCGTAAAATTCAAAGATATGTCCTTCGACGCTATTTTGGGATCATTATCAACCCAACGGATCGATGCCGCCATTTCCTCCATTACCCCAACGCCCGAGCGCCGCAAGTCTATTGACTTTTCCAGGGAATATATTCAATCAAACCGTGTGATGCTTTGTAAAGGAACGTCATCCATTAATTCCGTTTCTGATCTGGTAAACGCCACCATAGGGGTTCAAAGTGGTTCAACCCATGAAACCTATGCGAATAAGGTTTTGAACAAAGATGTACATGTAACGGTAAAATCCTTAACCAGGATTCCGGATTTACTCCAGGATATGGAGATTGGGAACATAAGCTGTTTCGTTTTGGATAACTCTCAAGCTGAGTCAATTATGAAAGCACAGGCAAATTTAAAAATGATCGTCCTTCCCGGTGAAGTCAGCCCTTCCGCTATCGGGTTTCCAAAAAACTCTCCATTAACAGCGCAAGTCGATAAGATTCTTGAGGAGATGGAAGCCGAAGGTTACCTTGCGAAGTTGAAGGAAAAGTGGCTTCCTCCTTCATGACCCTGCATTTTGACGTTATTTGGCCTTCCTTCCCCTTCATTTTGGAAGGGGTGGTGGTCACTCTTAAATTTACCTTCATGTCCCTTTTATGTGGTCTGCCTTTAGGGGTTTTTCTGGCCCTTGCTAAAATTTCCAACCCTATTTTCCGCGGAATTGCGCAAGTTTATACCTCTATTTTTCGCGGCACGCCCCTTTTGGTGCAGCTGTTTATTTTTTATTTTGCCACCCCCCAATTGACAGGATATGCAATTTCAACCTTTGAGGCCGGTGTTATCACCTTCTCTTTAAATTCCGCCGCTTATAGTTCGGAAATTATCCGTGCAGGCATTCAAGCCATTGAACGAGGGCAATGGGATGCTGCTCATGTACTTGGGCTGTCTTATCGGCAAACCCTGATTACGATTATTTTGCCGCAAGCCGTGCGGAACATTCTGCCCGCTCTTGTGAATGAAATAGTTGATTTATTGAAAGAATCTGCCCTTATTTCAACCTTGGGCGAAGCGGACCTTCTCCGGCGCTCCCAAATTGTAGCGAGTGAAAAATACCTCTTTTTCGAACCCCTTCTGGTTGCTGCTGTCGGGTATTATGTCATGGTTATGGTGATAAGCTTCCTTGCTAAAGCTTTAGAGCGGAAACTACGTCATGCTTAAGGCAAAGAACGTCTCCAAGTCATTTAATGGCCATTTGATCCTGAATGATATCTCATTTGAGCTTAAAATGGGGACAATCGCAGCAATCCTTGGTCCCTCGGGAAGCGGAAAGTCAACGCTCCTCCGGTGCGTCAGCCGTCTTGAAACGGCTGACAAAGGAAATATAACTTTTCAAGGACGCTCCTTAACCAGTATGTCCGCTTCTTCCATTGGTATGGTTTTTCAGGGTTTTTACCTTTTTCCTCATATGACTGTCTTGCAAAACTTGATCCACGCTCCCCTTCAATTAAAACAGATGACAAAATCTCAAGCGCAAATACAGGCAATGGACCTGCTAGGATCTTTTGGGTTGAGTGATAAGGCCTCTCAATTTCCCAACCAATTATCAGGGGGGCAAAAACAGCGTGTTGCCATAGCCAGAGCTTTGATTGTTAATCCCCCCATATTATTGTTTGATGAACCCACGTCTGCCCTGGATCCGGAACTGGTCACTGACGTTGCAAATTTAATTCAAAACTTGAAATCCCCAGACCGTCTGATTATGATGGCAACGCATGAGCTGCGTGTGGCAAAATTAGCGGCGGATCAAATATTATTCCTAGATCAGGGTGTTCTCACTGAAAATACATCCAACAAAGCGTTTTTTAAGAAGCCAAAAACCAAGCGCGCCCAGCAATTTTTAAAGAACTTATCACTATAAAGGGACCACATTATGGTACAATTAGCAGAGATCAAACGCCACAAAACCCATGCTGTACAAGTTGGGCAATTCCTTATTGGTGGCGGTGCACCCATCCTTGTGCAATCCATGACCAACACAGATACAGCTGATGCAATAGCAACGGCTGACCAGGTCATTAGCCTTGCCAAGGCTGGCTCTGAGATTGTACGCATCACTGTGGATCGTCCCGAGTCCGCCGCTGCTGTTTCAAAAATTCGGGAACTTGTTGAAAAAGCAGGTTTTGACGTGCCTCTGGTGGGATGCTTTCATTTTAATGGCCACCGCTTGCTTCAGGACTATCCTGAGTGCGCGCAAGCCCTTGCTAAATACCGTGTTAACCCCGGAAATGTTGGATTCGGTCAGAAACGGGATAAACAGTTTGATATGATGGTTGAAACGGCCCTCACTCACAATAAGCCTATTCGAATTGGCGTCAACTGGGGAAGTCTTGATCAGGATTTAGCCCAAGGCCTTATGGATGAGAATGGCAAATCCGCCTCTGCGCTCTCAGCCGACGAAATTTTACGTAAAGCCCTTGTGATTTCAGCCTTGTCCAGCGCCAAACGCGCAGAAAACGTTGGCTTGCGCCCGGATCAAATTATCTTATCCGCCAAGGTCAGTCGCGTTCAGGATTTAATCGCCGTATACCGGGAACTTGCCCGCCAATCCAATTATTCCTTGCATCTGGGACTTACAGAAGCTGGCTTAGGTTCCAAGAGCATTGTCGCCACCACGGCAGCCTTGAGCATTCT
>CAZXMD010000010.1:19343-20423 GCA_964641635.1 uncultured Candidatus Finniella sp.
CCTCACCCCAAGCCCCGACCAGCCCCGTGAAAAAGAAGTCATTGTCTGCCAGGAAATTCTTCAAACCATGGGGTTACGCTCCTTCACGCCTCTTGTTTCAGCCTGTCCGGGGTGTGGGCGCACCACCAGCACCTATTTTCAAACGCTGGCGACAAAAATCCAGGATTTTGTAAGAGACCAAATGCCAGTCTGGGCCAAAAAATACCCGGGTGTCGAGAATATGAGCCAGGCGGTTATGGGATGAATCTTCAAAGGCCCCGGGGAGAGCAAACATGCGGATATCGGCATCAGTTTACCCGGTACGGGAGAATCCCCTGTGGCCCCTGTCTTTATGGATGGCGAAAAGACCCACACCTTGCGGGGAGACCATATTGCGGAAGAATTCCAGGACCTTCTCGTAAAATATGTTGAAAGACGGTATGCTGCGTAAATTCATAATCACACAGATTTGTTTATTGTCTTATAACGGAATCGTAAGGCTGCCTGAATCCTCTAGCATATTGATTTGCCGTGGGGTGCTTTGTGGTTTCATGTTCAATATACGAGAAATCTCTTGATCATTTTTATTCAGGTCCCGAAGTTTAGCACGGGCTTCGGCGCATCCCAATTTTTTGGCCTTCCTGTAGTATGGTCTAGGGTCGCCTCTTCCTAGTAAATCGGCAAAAGCAAAATTCATTAGATAATAAATAGCAATCTCATTTCGTTTAAGTTCAGATAACTTCTTTGTTTTTTCAAGAACTTTCTCTTGGGTAAACTCTCCTAATATGAGATGACCCATTAGATACAAATCAATAGAATCGATATCTTCTTTAGGTTCCAGATCTTTAAAAAAGTGTTCAAAAGAATCCTTGATAGATTTTTTCATACCCACGAACGATCTATTTTTCAAGAACGAATCAAAATTGTTTTTCTGATCCCTGAACAAGCTGGTAGCAGGGTGATCACAATTCTGACAAATCACAAAACATTGCCGCATAGATCCATATACATCTGGGAAAGATGATTTTATTGTTACATTATTGAAATCAGAAAATCTGTAGATGTCACAAAAAGTTCGTCTTATAAAGTTAGAGCGCTTTA
>CAZXMD010000011.1:0-14477 GCA_964641635.1 uncultured Candidatus Finniella sp.
GAAGAAAATGAAATGTACATTTAAGAGCCTCAATTCGATATAAGGGCTCACCCGTGCTCAAGAGCAAGACACGCAAGGGTATTTAAAGTGTCCCCATTGTCCAGACCAATTTTTTTTATCAATTGTCGTATAATCCTTCAGAAGAAAATCTAATACCAATTAGCGATCAAAGGATATCAAAAGCTTCACCCCTCACCCGGCGCTTCGCGCCGACCTCTCCCACAAGGGGAGAGGTAAGTACGCGTTTGTATTTATTACATCTCCCCACAAGGGGAGAGGTAAGGTGGACGCTTGTATTTATTACCTCTCCCCTTATGGGAGAGGCGGGAGAGGGGTAGATTTATGGTGTTCTTTGATTGCAATTTGGTATAAAATTGTTGATATCAATGGTTCCTCCTTGGCCTATCCTGAACAGCATAAAGCAAGTTGTTGAAATATAGCCGATTCGCGATGGTAGCCCGCCCTAAAATTGGGGATTCCCTGTGCTTATCCTTCATCGCGATCAGTATGGGCCTCCTGCGGCGCATCCGTTCTGTTCGCTGGCTTGTATTCCATAGCCTGGGGAAAACGCCTTTTTGACAATTTTAGAATGAAGAGCGGAATGCCATTATCCGACAATGGGTCGCCCTCATCCCCACTCTTTGAGGCGTTCAAGGTGCGCGTAGTCATGATACGTTGGTACAATAAGAGGGTCCGGGCAGGCATAGAAGGGGGTTTCTTGACCCAGGAAGCTCTCAAACAACCGTCGCACACCCCGTTCTGCGGCTGTTAGTAAGTCTTCAGGGTTTTCAAAGGAAACAATTTCTCCCGCTGGGGCGCCACCTGTCACGCTCCAATAACTTAATCGTTCCACTTTCTTTTGGGACAGATCGGCAAATCCCCCAACCGATAAGATAACCCCTTCCAAAGAAAGCTGAGGAGAGTAGCCTTGATTGACATCTTTCTTTTTGGGCGTTGTTCCGGTTTTGTAATCGATGATCTGCGCCTGGCCGGACATCATGATGTCAATACGGTCGGCTTTTGCGGTCAGAACAACCGGGCCATTGGCGGTCGGGATTTCAATCGCCCCTTCCGTTTCCGTTTTTATCTCCTGTATCTGGGGCTGATCTTCCACCATCTGTGTTAAAAACCATTCGCCCATTCGTTGGAAGCGGGGCCACCAGAACGCCATTGCGCGGGGATCATCCAGCAATTCTCCAAAGGCTTCACGACCTAACTCTTCAAATGTTGCCATTGCATCCGGGGATGCCGGATCAATGCCCGATTGCACAAACCTGTCCAGTACCTGATGGATGGCTTGCCCCCGCTCCGCCATGGATAAATCCATTTCCAAGGGATCCAGGGGTCGTAAATTCAAAATGGTCTTTGCATAAATACTGTAAGGATCCCGAAGAAGGGTTTCTACAGCCGTGACGGAGAGACGGCGTGGCCGGGCAGCCAAGGGAGGACAGGGAGCAGGGGGGGTAAAAGTGATGCGTTCGGACGGTTGGTCTAAAGCTTCAGACCATGCTCCCCAAGGATAATGCCGACTCTCGGATAACGCCCTGCCTCCCGTGGCCAACAAAGCCGACAACCGTTGCCACCAGCGGCTGGGGAGAGTAGCCGCCCCACCTCTCTTGAGGGAGCGGGTCAGGTATACTTTTGGGGCAGTCATGGCCGTACAGAAATCATGGGCCGATAAACCGATTTTACGATCCAGCGGCGGCAACCCGAAGCTCTCCCGCATGGACCGACTTAGCCAAGGATCATCTTCTGTATTTCCCGGCCAGGTCCCTTCATTCAACCCACCTAAAATAACAACATCTGCCTGAAGCAACCGGGCTTCTAACGTCCCCAGAATCAAGAGGCGCGACCCAATTCCCTCAACATCCCGTACAACTTCTTCAGCCATGAGGTTGCTTAAGAAAACAGGATAATCCCGGGCCGTTAGGGGGGGGAAATGATCCGCATGCTCACTCAACGTTTTCCAGAATGTAGCTGCTACCTGACCATCTTCTTCACTCCATAGCAAGGATGGCCCCTCATCTGAATCCGAAGCTTGGCTTCCCACCAAAGCTTCCGCCACCAACGCATGGGTTTTCAAAAAATCAGCAAACGAATGCTTCTGGCCGTCATTTAACGCCCATAAAGGAGCGCATATCTCATGCCCTGGGAAAGGTAAAGTTTGAATTTGGTTTGGGGCGCGCCCCCTTAAAACTTCCATTTCAAAGCGACGGGTCTCTTTCAGGTGGCTTAAGCGATCTCGCCCTTTTCCATAAAGAGGATGCTTTAGAAGCGCTAACAGTTCAGTTGCTCTTATATCTTGAATCAAAAGACTACTCAATAGGAGGAAGCGGCCAACAAGGGACTGTGTGAGAGGTAAACCACTCGACAGGTTCGCATGCAACCCCCAACGGCCCAATGCAGATCGGACACGGCGCGTTAGCTCTGTATCTGGTGTAACCAGGGCAATAACCTGATCCGGGGTTTCAAGTTCAAAGCGCATGATAAGAGCGATTTGGCGGGCTTCTTCTAAAACCGATGGCGCCTCAATGGCTTGCACAGAAGAAAGAACGTCATTTGCCATGGATCCAGAAATTTGCCATCTATTCTGCTGATTTTCACTTTGATCGTCTCCAGTGGTTTCTTGAGAGGCTGCCGTCATTGCTTTAGACAAAAAGAAAGAGCGCGCAGGAGTGGTCAAGCGACTCGGCCATAAATCTGGCGTTCCTAATTGCTTCATTAATTGACTTAATGTGTATTGCGGATGGGTTGGGGGCAAAGCCTCCCTTTCCTGAAGAGTAAGTGTCTGGTCAACCCCCGGCAACACAACACGCCCTTTTTCAAAACCCAAAATGGTTCGCGCCAGGTGAGCCGTTGCCGGACGGGTGCCCGTTGTTCCTGCCAAAATGACAGGGTCAACGGGACGCCAGTGAGTAGCAACTTGTTCCAACATCATTCGTCGACGCGCAGCAGGCTCAATAAAACCCGCTTGTTCTAGAATGGGCGGCCACAGATCTGTCAGAATTTTGAGGAAATCGAGCGTTAGTTGCCAATGTGCCGCATAATCAGCTCCAACAAGCGTTTTTAAGTTGCTTAAATCAAGTCCCGTTGTCTCGGCCTCATCAACCAGACGCATGAGCTCCTGCGCCAAGCGCACCGCTCCGGCTGGATTGGAAGCCCCTCCTTCTTTTTGTTTTTCAAAAGCCAACACCAACTGGCTGAGTAGCCCTAAGCGCTGCCAATTTGGCATTGCGGGGGGAAGAATTTCTGGCGGCAAATAGCCCGGCAAATCATCTCCTTCTTCAATGTCCTGTAAGGCTACCATCCGTGGCAAAATCCGGCACCCCAAGGGCGTTGCCGTCAGAAAAGCCTGCTGTAAAGCTAAACATCCACGTCGCGTCGGCAAGATAACCATATAGCGCGCCAAACTTAACGGATCAGTTGCCGTTTCGGTAATCAGTCCGTCAACAAGGGCCTTCAGAAAAGGAACGCCAAGTGGAATCGCATAAAGGCCTTTCATGGTTTAAGCATCTCCAACACGAGGGTCTTCCCTGATGGCTTTCAAACTCTCCAGCGTTCCAATATCTCCCCAGTCGCCATCATAAACCACCCCGAAAAGTCGGTTCTGTTCTTCGGCTTTATGAAAAAGCGGTACGATTGAAAAAGGGTGAACCTGTTGGTCTGCCAGCAACCGAGGATGAATGACACGGATGCCCGAAAAAATATAAGGCGCTGCTGGTTTGTGTTTCCGGTAATGCGCGTGACCTTCAGGGGTCAAAAAATAATCCCCAACGCCTGCATAACCCAATGCTTTTTCAATCGGAACCAGCAGTAATAAAGCATCCATCGTCGATGAATGCCAGAACTGGTTTAAATGACTCAAACCCGATTGATGGGCATCCCGCCACCAGATATCCGCATTCAACACAAAAAAAGGCTCGCCCTCAAAATAAGGCAATGCCTTCATGATACCACCTCCTGTTTCTAAGAGTGTGGCTTCATGGGAAATAATCACTTCTGGAGCCGTTCTTTTTTTGACATGTTCCTGCACTTGATCTGCGAGATGGTGGGTATTAACAACACACCGTTCCACACCAACAGCTGCCAGTTGATCCAGTGCATGATCAAGCATCGTTTTTCCACCAACTGAAATCAGGGGTTTGGGTGTATGGTCAGTCAAAGGTCGCAAGCGCCGACCTTCGCCGGCTGCTAATACCATCGCTTGTGTAATCATTTTATCCTTACTTCACTAAACTTGCCGCCATGGTTGCTGTCATGGGATAGCTAAAGAGCAAGAAATGGCATAAGTTCACAATGAAATGGACTAAGATTGCTGCTTCCAGGCGGTTGGTGATGTGATACGCATACCCATAAAACAACCCTGAGATTATGGCAAAAGTCATATAGACGGTTCCCCCATGCAAGTGACCCAGCAGTAATGTCCCAAACAGGAGTGACGTTACTAGAATCGGCAAGAAAGCAGAGATTCGGTATCGTTGCGCCACCTGCATAAGGTAGTTTTGGATAATGCCTCGAAAGATAACCTCTTCTGCGAAGCAAACAAAAATAAGATTGTTAAGGGCCCATAACCAGAATATGTCCGGAAATTTCGGGTCAAGAGCGACATAGCCGTTCAATATGGCTATTGGAATCAGCAACGTGATACAAAGAAAGGAGATCTTTAGCGTCTCGGCAAGTGACTTTCTTCCAAAAGAACTTGTTTGTTTTAAGATAATACTCCCGCCAATCGCCAGGATCGCGGCGGCAATGGCTTTGTCAAAATTAAGGTACATGGTAAAGGGGCTTGAGGATTCAGAAACCTTTAAATCCGTGAATACTCTTAAATTATGAAACCCGGGAATGAGATGATTTACAAACCCCAAAGCCATCCCTACGAGGATAAATAATCTTGTAAAATTGAGCCATTCCTTTGGGGTTGGGTTGCGCCAATGAAGCTCACAAAGCCCCCAGAAAATACCAATCGCCAAAAGGCCTGTCGGGCTGATAAGCCCATAGGCAAAGCCTACGAGAATGGGAATTCCCATGAGAAGGGAGAGGAGTTTGCGAGAGCGGATAATAAATAACGCAATAATAAATACACCCAAGATAACGTAAGGAAGCATTTCATTTAGAAATAATGTCATCATAAGCACCCTCTTAATTTGTTAATAAATCGTCCCATATGAGGATCAGATCTGTCATAGGGAACCTCATCAAAGCTGAACCACTGAACCGTCATAAATTCTTCTACATCAAATTCATACAGCGTTTGATGGCATCCCTTTAAAATATACCACAGACTGACATCGGTATGACCTGCCGTCAACCCGACTGTCTTCGTGATGGTTAAAAAAACGGGGTCCTGTTTAAAGAATTCGGCCTCTATTTCCAATTCTTCAAAACATTCCCTTATTGCCGCATCCCGAGGGTGTTCGTCTATCTCTACATGGCCACCTGATGGTAGCCAAAGTTTGGCTTTTTTATGGTCAACGAGAAGAACCTTCTTTGCGTCTTCGTCAAACAGTATAAAATAAGAAACCAAATGTTTGGACGGAACATCTGGTTTGCGAATTCGGAAAAGGGGCGCGCCGCTTTGGATCCAGGATAGGGTATCTTGAATATGCTCCTGTTCCAAGTCATCGAAAGGAGAGATGTTGGCAACGATATCGTGCAGAATCGATCTTGCATCTAAAGTTTGTATTGTCGTAATTCGAGTCATTGCATCTTCATGCTTTCGTATCCTGTTCCTGATCAGATTATCATGAGCATGCCTTTTCAGAAAGAGTATTGAAGCCTTAACAGAAAGTCGTACCTCATTTTTGAACGTACCGCTTCGACCATATGTTTGGGTTTTGAGAACTGATCAGGAATTTTCCACTGAATCCGCCAGGACAACACAACACTCAGGCGTGACTTCACAAAAACCGCCGGTAATGGTAAAAACCTGGTCCGGTTTGCCATCCTGGTATAAAGTGACGGGGCCCGGACGCAACATTGTCATAAACGGGGCGTGGTGATCAAGGACGCCGAAATCTCCTTTGGCGCCGGGAATGACGATCATTTCCACATCTCCCGTGAAGACGACTTTTTCCGGAGAAATGAGAGATAGCAGCATTATGCGCCCTCTTCTTCTAGTTTTTTACCTTTTTCAACCGCTTCCTCGATGGTTCCAACCATATAAAAAGCGGATTCTGGCAAATAATCATATTCTCCCTCCACGATGCCTTTAAAGCCCGCAATGGTTTCTTTCAACGGAACGAAAGCGCCCGGCATGCCTGTAAATACTTCCGCCACGAAAAAGGGCTGTGATAGGAAACGCTGAATTTTGCGGGCGCGAGCAACGGTCACTTTGTCTTCTTCAGAGAGTTCGTCCATACCCAAAATAGCGATAATATCTTGAAGGGATTTATAAGATTGCAAGACACGCTGGACTTCGCGCGCAACGGTATAATGCTCTTCTCCAACCGTATGGGGATCTAGAATACGGGACGTTGAATCCAAGGGGTCAACTGCCGGGTAAATTCCCAACTCGGCAATTTGACGGCTTAACACCGTTGTTGCATCCAAATGGGCAAAAGATGTTGCTGGGGCAGGGTCTGTTAAGTCATCGGCCGGAACATAAATAGCCTGAACGCTTGTAATGGAGCCGCGGACGGTGGTTGTAATCCGCTCTTGCAACATTCCCATTTCTGTTGCCAACGTCGGCTGATACCCCACAGCCGAAGGCATACGACCCAGCAAGGCGGAGACCTCTGAACCGGCTTGCGTAAACCGGAAGATATTGTCAACGAAGAACAAAACGTCCTTGCCTTCTTCATCCCGAAAATACTCGGCCACCGTGAGCCCAGATAAAGCAACGCGCGCACGGGCGCCGGGCGGTTCGTTCATTTGACCGTAAACCAACGCGGCTTTTGATCCTTTGCCTTCCAGATCGATAACCCCTGACTCTATCATTTCGCGATATAAATCGTTTCCTTCACGGGTTCGTTCTCCCACACCCGCAAAGACAGAATATCCGCCATGAGCTTTGGCGACGTTGTTGATAAGTTCCATAATCAAGACGGTTTTGCCCACGCCGGCCCCTCCAAACAATCCAATTTTTCCCCCCCGAGAATAGGGGGTGAGAAGGTCGATAACCTTAATGCCCGTTACCAGAATTTCCGTTTCCGTTGATTGTTCGACAAAGGATGGCGCTTCCCGGTGGATGGGAAGGAGCTTTACGCCATTGATTGGCCCCCGCTCATCAATCGGTTCTCCAATGACATTCATAATCCGCCCCAAGGTTTGGGGACCGACAGGAACCATAATCGTGGTACCCGTATCCGTGACCTCTTGCCCCCTGCTCAAGCCGTCGGTCGCATCCATGGCAATTGCCCGTACGAGGTTTTCGCCCAAATGCTGGGCAACTTCCAGGACGAGAATTTTATCCTGATGGGTCACATGAAGAGCGTTCAAAATGGACGGTATCCGCTCTGGAAAATGAACGTCAATAACCGCCCCCATGACTTGTGTAATTTGGCCAACGTTCAAGCCCCCGTCGATGGTTTTTAACTTCTGTTTTGGCATGTCTTTGTTCCTTTTTCCTTTGTCGGTCCACTTTACTTACACGGCTTCTGCGCCTGAAATAATCTCAATAAGCTCTTTCGTAATATATGCCTGACGTGTCTGGTTATAGCTTAATTCCAACCGCTTCATCACCTCTTTGGCATTGCGGGTTGCATTATCCATCGCGGTCATCCGCGCGCCCTGCTCACTGGCGTTATTTTCTAAAAATACCCGATAAAGCTCGACGGCCAAGGAGCGCGGCAACAGATAATCCAACAAAGAATCAACATTGGGTTCGTATTCATAAAGGGCATTTTTTTCTGGTTCAACTTTTAAAATAACAGATTCTTCTTCCGATTTTACGTGAAAAGGAATGAGCGAGTGATGAGCAATAGTCTGGCGTAAGGCCGAGTGAAATACCGTAAAGAGAATCGATGCTTCCCCAAACTCTTTTTTTATGAGCATGCCTTGAAGCTTCATTGAAAACTCCAAAGCATCCGAAAAATTCTCTGTGCTTTTGCCACCGTTTGTTTTATGTCCATGATGAATGGTCTCGACAATTAAATCACCAAACTCACTGCGAAGAAGTGTTTGCCCTTTACGTCCCAGGCAGAAGATCTTCACAATTTTCCCCTGTCCCTGAAGGGAGCGGATAACGGATTTGGCTTCCCGCACAATGGCGCCATTAAACCCCCCACATAAACCCCGGTCTGTTGTGACAACAATCAACAAGTGGGTGCCCAAATCTTCATGGCCTGTGAGTAAAAGAGGTTCTTTAGCCAGGTCTTGCCGACTTTTTATGAGGAGATGGCTTACCATTTCGTGCATTGCGCTATCGTAGGGGCGGACAGCTTCGACCCGCTCCTGGGAACGGCGCAATTTTGCAGCTGCAACCATCTTCATTGCAGAGGTGATTTTCTGTGTGGATTTTACGGTACGGATACGCGTTCGCAAATGCTTTAGACTGGCCATAAATTCCTCTTGATATTAACGAGCAGAATAGGACGCACAAAAACTTGTCAAGAATGCCGCCAACTTCTTTTCCGATTCCTCACTCAAGGTGCCCGTGCTCCGGATATCTTCAAAAACTTCCGGATGATTTAACCGCAAGACCTCCAGGTATTCTGTCTCAAATTCAAGAATATCTTTCACGGCGATTGAATCAAGGTATCCTTTGATCCCGGAAAAGAGCGAGATAACCTG
Organism: uncultured Candidatus Finniella sp.; assembly: GCA_964641635.1. Taxonomy (GTDB): domain Bacteria; phylum Pseudomonadota; class Alphaproteobacteria; order Paracaedibacterales; family VGCI01; genus VGCI01. The sequence continues at coordinate 8,731 of CAZXMD010000011.1, forward strand.
TTCTTCCATACTCAACGGGCTGTATTGTTGCTGCTTAAGCAGCTCCGTTAACCGTTCCCCGCGGCTTAACAATCTTTGTGTGGATGGGTCTAAATCTGAGCTAAATTGAGAAAAGGCAGCCATTTCACGATACTGGGCCAACTCCAGCTTAATGCGCCCGGCGACTTGCCTCATGGCTTTTTTCTGGGCTGCCGACCCCACACGGCTGACGGATAAACCGACGTTTATGGCTGGGCGAATTCCTTTGTAAAACAATTCTGTTTCAAGGAAAATCTGACCATCTGTAATGGAGATGACATTGGTTGGAATATAGGCCGAAACATCTCCCGCTTGGGTTTCAATAATCGGCAATGCCGTCAAAGACCCACTACCAAAAGGTTCATCTAATTTTGCGGCCCGTTCCAGCAACCGGGAGTGAAGATAGAACACGTCACCCGGATAAGCTTCACGTCCGGGAGGGCGTCGCAACAACAGGGACATTTGACGATAAGCCACCGCATGCTTGGATAAGTCATCATAGACAATCAAGGCATGCATCCCATTGTCCCGGAAATACTCACCCATTGTGCATCCCGTATAGGGGGCAAGATATTGCATCGGCGCTGGATCAGATGCAGTAGCGGCAACCACAATGGTATACTCCAAAGCGCCATTTTCTTCGAGGATTTTGACAATCCGTGCAACCGAAGAACGTTTTTGGCCAATGGCAACATAAATGCAATAGAGTTTTTGGGACTCATCTTTTCCTTGGTTGATTTCCTTCTGGTTAATGATGGCATCTAAAGCGATTGCCGTTTTGCCGGTTTGACGGTCACCAATAATGAGTTCGCGTTGGCCACGACCAATGGGAACTAAAGCATCTATGGCTTTAATACCTGTTTGCATGGGCTCAAACACGGACTGACGTGAAATAATCCCGGGCGCTTTAATTTCAACTTGAGATTGGGTAACATTTTTGAGAGCGCTTTTTCCATCAATCGGATTGCCCAATCCATCCACAACACGTCCCAAAAGCCCTTTGCCTGCAGGCACATGGACAATTTTCTGCGTTCTTTTAACCTGATCTCCTTCCTTGATGTCCCGATCATTTCCAAAGATAACCACGCCAACATTATCGGCGCCAAGGTTAAGGGCCATGCCCTTCACATCATTGGAAAAGACAACCAGCTCTCCTGCCTGAATATTTTCCAGGCCATGGACGCGAGCGATACCGTCACCAACGGCAACAACGGTTCCGCTTTCCGCGATATCAGCTTCCGGCTCAAAATTGCGGATTTGCTTCTTTAAAATGGCGGAGATTTCCGCAGCCCTCAGTTCCATTAAGTGCTTCCTTTCATCACCGTGGCTAGTTTGTTAAGTTGCGATACCAGCGTCGCGTCAATAACGCGAGACCCCACCCGAATCATAATTCCTCCCAAAACCTTCGGATCATTCACGAAAATGAGAGATATAATTCCGGGAAAAGCCTTTTTCAACTGATCTTTCAGCAAGGTGCTTTGAGCCGATGTCAAGGGGTAGGCTGAGATAACCTCGATCACCTGCTCTTTCTTTGCCTGGGATACCAAACTTTGATAGATTTCCTCAATTTGGGGCACGTAACGGGTTCGCCGAACTTTAACCAGCCAGTTTATGAAGGATTGGAAAATCTCAGGCGCTTTCATTTGTACGCAAAGGGCATTTAAGGCCGCTCCCCGATCTTTTCGGGAAATTGTCGGATTGGCAATAACTTGACTAAGGTCTTTTGAGGTAAGAAGCAGTTTTTTGAAAGCCTTTAGGCTTGACCCAACGCGTTGCACTTGACGTTCTTCTTGAGCCAACTCAAAAAGCGCCTTTGCATAGCGACCCGGTAGGGACGTCAATATTCCTGATGTAAGCGCAGTTTTCATACCCTTATATTGGCCTGTTTTAAGGTAAATTTCTAGAAGATTATTTAATCGAACTCCGGCGCAGGAAATTTATGGATTTGTTTTAAGCCGTATCTCTTATTTGATGGAGCTTCTGGTGCATATTAAATTATCAACACAAGAAGGGCGTTATGTGATAGATTTCTTAGAATCCAGTTTGTTTTCAAATGCTGCCATAACAGGAGGTGCGAAAAATTAAGCAGGGCCACCCTCAAAAGTCTTTAAAAAAGTCCTTAAAAATGACACATAGTGAGGTTATTTATGAAAAATACAAAATTTAAAATTTGTGATGCTGTTATTCATCCCGGGGAAGTTGCTAAACTTGCTTTGCCGCTGCCACAGCAATATTCCTGTGCGCCTCTCTATATGCCGATCAAGGTCATAAATGGCAAAGAAAAGGGGCCCTGTCTTTTAGTTTTTTCTGGGGTTAAAGGAACCGAATTAAATGGTTTGGAAATTGCCAATAGAATATCAAAAACGATCAAACCTGAAGAAATTCGTGGTACAATCATTATTGTTCCTGTCGTTAATATTTATGGACTTACCCATTATCCCTTCACGTTGCCTTCCGGGAGCAAATTAAGCAATTGCTTTCCGGGAGATGAGAATGGCACGTTTGGGGAGCGTATCGCGCATTTATTCACCTCCGAAGTTTTAAAAAAAGCGGACTATTGCATAGAGTTGCAAACAGGTGAGATCAATCACAATATCCTGCCACAAGTTTACTGTAATTTTGACAATGCAATTGCCAAGAAGCTCTCTTTATTATTTCAAACGCCTGTTGTAACAAATGTGCCGTTAAAGGGAAATAAGCTAAGGCAAACGACTGAAGAATTGCAAATCCCGTTTCTCGAATACCAAGCAGGGGAAGCGATGCGTTTTGATGAGGCTGCGATCTCTTTAGGGGTAGAAGGTATTCAAAACATTATGGGTCATATTGACATGGTAGGTCATAAAACAGTCAACGACATACGTCCACTTTTTTCAAGGGATGAAGAGTGGATTGTCGCTCATAAGGGCGGCATTTTGCATTACAATGTTGTGTTGGGACAAACCATACAGAAAAATGAATTAATTGCTACAATAGATGATCCGCTAGGAGAAGATATGGTAGAGCCTGTAAAGGCGCAGCAAGAAGGAATTATTGTTGGGATTAATACCGCCCCGTTGATACATGAAGGGCTTCCCATTTTTAAACTGGCTTCGTTCCTGGATTATGAGAAAGCGGAAACCGTTATAAAAGAATGGAACCAAAAACAAACGGAAGCAGAATCGGTTTAATGTTATGCTCTATGTAAACCAATTTACAGCAAAGGGTTTTATCATATGGATTATTTGCGCAATATTTTTTCTATATGAGTTTTTTTTACGAACAGTATTGGGCACATTCCAGATGTCTGTTATGCATGACCTCAATTTGTCGTCTTTTCAATTTTCTCTTTTAAGCACAACAGTGTTTCTGTTGATTTATGGTATTATGCAGATACCCGTCGGTTTAATAGTTGATTACATAGGGTTAAAAAAATCCCTTTTTATGGGAGCTATAATCTGTGCGATCGCTTCCATCGGTTTTTCTTATTCAGATACTTTTTATGCCTCTATGTTGTATAGGCTATTAATGGGGATGGGGTCATCTTTTGGGTTTATTTGCTTGCTGGTGTCCGCGCATGAGTGGATGCCCCACCGATATAGCGGTTTATTTATAGGGTTATCCGCATTTGTTGGCACGTTGGGGCCTATGCTTGCAGCTGGCCCCTTGGAAACGCTTTCCGAAAATGGCAATGTAGGTTGGCGTTATCTTTTCTTTTTTTTAGGAATAATCGGTTTCGCTTTATCAGGCGTTATTTGGTTGTTTGTCGAAAACAATCACCTGGAATCTGAAAAATATACGATATTGCTTCGGCCTGAAAATATGAGGCGGAGATTATTCGGGCTATTTTCGCGATCGCAGCCACTGTATATCGTCACTTTCTCTGCATGTGTATATTTTTCAATAGAGTACTTATCTGAAAATGAAGGACGCTCCTTTCTCTTGTTAAAAAATTGCAGTCCTAGTTTTGCATCCTATATAATTACCGTTTCCTGGCTTGGATATGCGCTTGGAAGCCCGATTCTTGGGTTATTATCCGATTTTTTCGAACGCAGAAGAATTTTTTTAATATTCTCTGCAGCTTGCGGGATTTTTGCTGCAGCCATTATAACCTTATCCACAAATCATTTCATCGTTATGGGGGCATTTTTCCTGTTAGGCGTAAGCGCTAGCGGGCAAGGGATTGCCTTTGCCCTTATTGCCGAGCAATTTAAGAAAAAGTTTGTCGCTTTGGCGTTTGGCTTCAATAATGCAATAGGTTGCATTATTTCATCTGTGGCGGCCCCCTTTATGGGGTGGTTGCTTGATTATTCAAAAAAAGATTGCAGCGCCATGCTGCAGGATTATTACTTTTCTTTTTCCATAATCATTATATTCCTATTAATAGCTTTAACCATATCGTTTGTTTTTATTGTTGAAACTTACTGCAAATCCGCCGTTGAGTTTACCTATTTAAGGCCCGGCAAGATGCAGGCATAAGCTGATCGGAAAGACACAGAAGTATAACTTTTTTCAAAGAGGCTTACAGCTTTTCTTTGAGAAGTTTTTCAATACGCTCGGCCTGGTCAAAAGACTCATCCAGGCGGAAGCGAAGGGCAGGTGTAAACTTGGATTTAAGCTCTTTGCCCAATTGATGGCGGATATAGCCTGCATTTTCCTTTAAATAACCGAGGACTTCTTCGCGGTGCTGCCCTCCTAAGGGCATGATAAATACCGTTGCATTTTGCAAATCCGGGGACATTTGGACCTGGATGATGGTTACAGGGGTTGGCAGGCCCGGCTCAGGAAACTTGGAGCGCAGAAACAGGGTTGACAGGATGTGCCGCACTTCTTCCCCCATTCGTAGCTGACGATGGTTGGGGGCCTTGGAAGGGGTAAATAAAGGGTCGTTGTGTCGTGATACCATTTTCATCTCATTGCCCTTAAATTTGACGGGCGATGCTCTCAATCTCATAACATTCGAGGACGTCTTTTTCCTGAATGTCGTTGTAATTCTCTAACACAATACCGCATTCATAAGACTCTTTGACTTCTTTAACTTCATCCTTGAAGCGCTTGAGAGAGGCTAATTCGCCTTCATGGATAACCACGTTATCGCGCAACAATCGGATCTTGGCGCCGCGTTTGACAACACCTTCGGTGACATAGCAACCCGCAACCTTGCCAACTTTACTGATACTAAAGACCTGGCGAATTTCCACAAACCCTAGGAATTTCTCACGCAACGTTGGCGCTAGTAAGCCACTCATCATTGCTTTCATATCGTCAATAACGTCATAGATAATGGAGTAATAGCGGATTTCTACATTATCCCGCTTCGCAAGTTCGCGAGCCTGGGGATTTGTGCGCACGTTAAAGCCGATAACAATACCACCGGATGCTCTGGCTAACGTAATGTCACTTTCATTGATGCCGCCAACGCCCCCATGGAGAACGCGGACGTTCACCTCACTAGTTGACAGTTTTCCTAAGCTGGCTTGAATGGCCTCTAAAGAGCCTTGAACGTCCGATTTAATAACAAGAGGGAGTTCCCGCACTTCGCCGGCAGCAATCTGTGTCATCATCTGTTCCATGGAACTACGGGCAGAAGCGGCGGCTTTTGCGTCCCGTTCACGGCGCTGACGGAATGCAGCCACTTCCCGGGCCCGGGCTTCTGTTTCTACCACAAAGAATTCGTCACCGGCTGAAGGAACACCATTAAAGCCAACGACTTCGGCAGGCATTGCAGGCGTTACAGCTTCAATTTTGTGCCC
>CAZXMD010000011.1:14487-19810 GCA_964641635.1 uncultured Candidatus Finniella sp.
TCATTGACAAGGGCGCGCACACGGCCCCATTCGGTGCCGGCGACAAAGATGTCGCCAATTTTTAAAGTACCCCGTTGAATTAAGATCGTTGCAACGGTTCCTCGACCCTTATCAATTTGGGCTTCAATCACGACACCTTCCGCAGAACGGTTTGGATTTGATTTTAGGTCTAAAACCTCTGCTTGCAGCAGGATTTTTTCCTCTAGAAGGTCAAGGTTTAAAAGTTGTTTTGCCGAAACCTCAACGGACAAAACATCTCCGCCAAACTCTTCTAACACAACCTCATGCTGTAGCAATTCAGACCGAACACGGCTTGGGTTTGCTTCGGGTTTATCCATCTTGTTAATGGCGACAACCATGGGAACTTTTGCAGCTTTGGCGTGATGGATCGCTTCCACGGTTTGTTCCATGATACCGTCATCTGCGGCGACGACAAGGACAACAATGTCCGTGGCATTCGCACCCCGGGCACGCATTTCTGTAAAGGCCGCATGGCCTGGCGTATCGATAAAGGTGATTTTTTGACCCGATTTCAAAGTGACCTGGTATGCCCCAATGTGTTGGGTAATGCCACCGGCTTCTCCACTGACCACGTCTGTTTTTCGCAAAGCATCCAGAAGCGAGGTTTTTCCGTGGTCAACGTGCCCCATGACCGTAACGACGGGCGCGCGGGATGTCAAATATTGCCCTTCGTCCTCATCGCCCCGTAAACCAAGTTCGATGTCGGATTCGGAAACGCGCTTAAATTTGTGGCCAAATTCACTGCAAAGCAGCTCGGCCGTATCCGCATCTATAGGCTGGTTGATGGTGACCATCATGCCCAGTTTCATCAAGGCTTTAATGACGTCTGCCCCACGAACAGCCATTCTATTGGCAAGTTCCCCAACATTTATAGTATCGGGAATGATAACTTCACGAACAACCTTTAATTGTTCGGTCTGTTCCATGCTCAGTTTCTGTTTCTGGCGGGCCCGACGCAGAGATGCTAAAGACCGTCCACGGCTTTCTTCCTCACCGGATAAGGCCCTCGTGATCGTCTGGCGGTTAAGTTTCCGGGGTTGCTCAAATTCTTTTTTTACAACAGGAGAAACGATCTTTTTGGCCTCAACTCTCGCTCCTGCTTTTCGGCGGGCTCCCCCGTCTTCATCGTCATCCTCATCGATAGCTTTTGAGGGAACGGGAGGACGCGTGTCAGTATGGTGGGTGTCTGGTTTGTTGGGAAGAGAATCAGGGGTTAAGGAATCTGACGCAGACGTTTCTTCAAGGGATTCTGTTTCTTTGGCGTCCTTACGGGAACGCTCCTCTTGCTGACGCGCCTGAGCTAATTCGTCCATTTGGCGCCGCCATTCAGCTTCCTCTGCCTCACGGCGTACGCGGTCTTCATCTTTCATCGCGCCAGTCTTTAGGGCATCCTGAACGACTTTCAAGCGGTTAAGAAGTTCTTCTTCCGTTAGACGTTTGTCCGGAGGCATCGTCGGTTTTGAAGGTTCTTCTGCAGGGGGGTGTGGAGATGGGGCTGCCGGAATTTCAGCCGGTTTTTCTTCAACAACCTCACCTGGCATCGTAACCCGTTTGCGTTTGACTTCTACGGAAACAGTTTTTGAGCGGCCATGAGAAAAGCTCTGCCGAACTTGATCTGACTCAGCAGTCTTTTTTACATCTAATTTTTTACTCAAGGTCAGGGTTTTTTTTGGTCCCTGCTCGGTCGTAGTGCTCATACTGTTTCTCGCCTAAACATTCATGTTTTTAATCAGATTTCTGGTCTTGTTCATCTGTAAACCAATGAGACCGCGCCGCCATAATCATAGCATTTGCGCGTTCTAGAGATAAAGATGATTTGCCAATAATATCCAGCAATTCATCTCCGGCCAAATCTGCAAAATCGTCTAAAGATTTTACCCCATTTTTTGCTAACTTTAGCAGCATCTCAGAAGTTAAGCCATCAATATCCATAACTTCTTGGGATAAGCCCATTTCCTTACATTCTTCACGGGCTTTGACTTCCCGCTGATCCAAATAAGTAATGGCCCGATTCTGCAATTCCTGGCTGATTTCTTCATCAAACCCTTCAATGTTTGAAAATTCACTTAAAGGGACGTAAGCAATTTCTTCGATTGTGGCAAAACCCTCGGCTGCAAGCAATTGACCAATCATCTCATCAACATCTAGAATTTCCATGAATAATTTTGTACGGTTTGCCTGCTCTTCCGTGCGACGGGTTGTTTCTTCAGCTTCCGTTAGAATGTCAATATTCCAACTGGTTAACTGAGAAGCCAAGCGAACATTCTGCCCACGGCGACCAATGGCCAAGCTGAGCTGTTCTTCTTCGACGACGACATCAACGCGGTGATTTTCTTCATCTAAAACAACTTTCATCACTTCTGCAGGCGCTAAAGCGTTGACAACAAAAGTGGCTGGATTGCTAGACCAAGGTATAATATCAACCTTTTCACCCTGCAATTCCGTAACAACAGCCTGAACGCGACTTCCCCGCATTCCGACGCATGCCCCTACAGGGTCAATGCTGGGGTCCGTGGTGTAGACAGCCAGTTTGGCGCGGCTTCCAGGGTCACGGGCAACAGCCTTCACTTCGATGATGCTATCGTATATTTCCGGGACTTCCTGCTCAAATAGCTTCGCCATAAATTGCGGATGGGTCCGGGATAAAAAGATCATAGGCCCCCGGGTTTCGGGGCGCACATCAGCAATGTAAACACGAATCCGGTCGCCAATCCGAAATGTTTCACGGGGAATCGTATCTTCCCGGCGCAAGATAGCTTCTGTGCGACCAAGGTCCATAACCACATTGCCAAATTCAACACGCTTAACGAGGCCGCTGATGATTTGGCCAATGCGGTCTTTATATTCCAGATACTGTTGGGCACGCTCCGCGTCGCGAACTTTTTGAAAGATAACCTGCCGGGCGCTTTGTGCGGCCACGCGACCAAATTCAATGGGAGGTAACATTTCTTTAAGGACATCGCCAACTTTAGCGCCTGGGTCGCGTTCTTTGGCTTCTTTCAGGATGATTTCTATTTGAGGATCCACAATTTCTTCAACAACCGTCAGGCATTTTTGAATATCAACTTCGCCAGTGGTCCGATCAATGAAGGCGCGGATATCGCGTTCCATGCCATATTTCGCTTTTGCGGCCTTCTGAATAGCTTGCTCCATGGCCAGAATAACATCTTCCCGTTCAATTCCCTTTTCACGGGCAACAGTTTCAGCAACAAGAAGAAGTTCATGACGAGGTTGGTTGCTCATATTCATATCGGAAGACCTAAATTTTTGACTGGACACGGTTTTAATCCTCTATCTAATCTTTATATTCATTATAACGCTTCAAAGTCTACAAAAAGTCGCGCAGCCCGTATGTTATCTATTTCTATGGTAACAGGGGATGGCGCCTCTCCGGAGGCTTCTAACAATTCCAGAGTAATTTCATTCTCATTCGCGGATGCCAAACGCCCCTGAAAACGCTTGCGTCCATTAACGGGTTGTTGCGTGGTGACAACAATTGTTTCCCCACAAAAACGCTGATAGTCTTGTGGTTTAACCAAAGGACGCTCCAACCCAGCTGATGACACTTCTAAAGTATAGGGATCTTTTATGGGATCTTGAACATCCAAAAGGACAGAAACCAAACGACTAACCGTTGAGCAATCGTCAACAGTAATGGGTTGATCATCTAACCGCTCAATCATTATTTGCAGAACTTTCCGGATGCCGCCAGTAAGTTGAACCCTCACCAAGGTGTACCCGCGCGCTAAAAGCGGCTCTTCAATAATGGCTTCAATGCGTTTTAGTAAGTCCACTGTCTCTTTTTATCCCTCTTACCCTATGTGTGGGTAAATAAGGACATATGATCTTTAATCCCCACAGGAGAACTTAACGAAAATGTAGGTACTTTACGCCGAAAATTCAAGTGATTTGTTAGAAAAAATAATTTATTCTTATAAATGTGGGGGATTAATGACAGAAAAACTCGTTCTAAAAGACACCATTGGCCGTGTTATGGTCATTACGCTGAACCGACCAGAGGCTCTTAATGCCTTGTCTTGCGACCTCATTTCCCAGTTAAACGAGGTTTTGAGGGACGTCGAAAATAATCCTGACATTGGAGCCGTGGTTCTTATGGGCAATGAAAAGGCTTTTGCTGCCGGAGTTGATATCCGGGAAATGAAAGACCATGCAGCTATACATGGGACAGCTGGGATAGGCGACTTTATTGCGCCTTTTGAATTTATAAGTCAGTGCCGCAAACCCATTGTTGCAGCGGTATCTGGCTATGCCTTGGGGGGAGGCTGCGAACTTGCGATGATGTGTGATATTATTTTGGCAGCAGATACAGCCCAATTTGGCCAACCCGAAATTACCATAGGAACCATACCCGGCATTGGGGGAACGCAGCGATTGACGCGACTGATTGGAAAAACCAAGGCCATGGAACTCTGTTTAACGGGACGGATGATGGATGCTATGGAGGCGCAGCGGTGCGGTTTGGTGACACGGGTTGTGCCGGCCGAAAGTCTAAGGGAAGAAGCCATTGCTTTAGCTCAAAAAATCTCTTCTTTTTCCCAGCCTGTTGTTCAAATGGTGAAAGAGGCGGTCCGAGCTGCTGACAACATGTCATTAACGGAAGGCATCCGTTTTGAAAAGAAATTATTTCAAGAAACTTTTGCCCTGGAAGACCAGAAAGAAGGAATGACGGCTTTTCTGGAAAAGCGCAAAGCGGTCTTTAAGCATAAGTAAATATGAAAAAACTTCTCTTGGTATAATAAGAAAAATAGTCAGAAGAGGGCACTATTTATGACACCTGAAAAAATTACAGAGCTGTTTTTGCGTCTTCAAAAGCAAAATCCCCACCCTGAAACAGAGCTTGTGTATGGGAATTCATATACGCTTCTGGTTGCGGTGATTTTGTCAGCGCAAGCCACGGATGCAGGGGTTAATAAGGCGACAAAGGGCTTGTTTGCGGTTGCTGATAGTCCCCAAAAAATGTTGGATTTGGGGTTGGATGGGCTGGCCAGTTACGTCAAAACCATCGGCCTTTATCCCACGAAGGCGAAGAACATCATGGCCATGTCCCAAATTCTGGTAGACCAGTTTCAAGGGCAGATCCCCAGCACGCGGGAAGATCTGGAAACATTGCCCGGTGTTGGGCGCAAAACAGCCAGCGTGGTTCTAAATGTTGCCTTTAAAGAACCGACCATTCCTGTGGATACCCACATCTTCCGGGTCGCCAATCGGTTGCAGCTTGCGAAAGGTAAAACTCCTTTGGAAGTTGAGAGGGGGCTAGAGGCTAGCATTCCCAAAGAATTCC
>CAZXMD010000012.1:0-15101 GCA_964641635.1 uncultured Candidatus Finniella sp.
ATGACAGCCCGAATAGTAAAGCCAAGGTGTAAACTGTTTGCTGGCCGGAGTAATAACTGTAAAGGCAACAGTGGTCGCCATAAAGAATAATAATTTACCTTTCATATGAAAACCTCCATTAAATGAGTTATTAGTTTTTTAAAAAAATACACTTAAAGTTTATGCTTTATGGGCAAATTTAAAACTTGAAATAATCAATCTAATATCTTATCTGTATTGTGCATACTAATCATACACAACATGTACTAATGTGAAGGATTTTGATTATGAACACGCAGATAATTCGGAATAAATGGACAGACGAAAATATTAGCTACTTAAAAAAAGCCTATTTGCAGGGTCTTCCTTTAAAACAAATCGCAGCTACGTTAGACCGATCCGTAAGCGCTATTAACAAAGCCTTAGCCCGACACAAACTACGAACTCATCGAAAATCAAGCCTTTTTACCTCTTTACCCCACCCAACGGCGCATCAACTTCAACAAAGGCGAAATTTGGGGACTCAAATCCGAAAAAAAAATAAGAAAAAGAAAACCAATGTTTGGTCAGGTTATAGGGAATGGACCCTCTTTGAGCGCGTCCTTAATTGGATGAGAGCAGAAGGCATCTGCGTGTTCAAGTCAAAATTCGACGCTTATTATGAAATAGATGGATACCCTAAAACCAAAGCCCAGATTTTATACATTGCCAATTTGCGAAGAGAAGAATTACAGCTTCCCGTTTTTTTTGTAAAAGGAATCACTTATTCATAAAATATGGAGTTTTTTAAACTGGCTAACTTAAGGCAGTTGCACACAAATTATATTTTCAACCCGTGGGGGGATAAGTAAAAAGCAACTTCATCTTTCAGAACCTTGAGGCTTTCCGGACTGGAAGCCTCACACCGAGCAACCAAGGCAGCCTGGGTGTTTGAAGCCCTAAGGAGCCACCACCCCCCTTCACGGGATACGCGGACACCATCAATTGTCGATATGATTGCGCCTTCCGTGGTCAATTGCTGACAAATCGTGTCAATGACCTGAAATTTTCGATCATCAGGGCACTCAATACGAATTTCGGGGGTATTATCGAAGCGCGGCAACGCATCAATGATCTGATCAAAGGGTTTTCCTGCTTTTTGAAGAATATTAATGAAACGTACGGCACTATAGAGAGCATCATCATACCCATAATATTTATCAGCAAAAAAGATATGCCCACTCATCTCACCGGCAAGAAGGGCGCCTGTTTCTGCTATTTTTGTCTTGATTAAAGAATGGCCCGTACGGGCCATTAAAATATTCCCCCCAATGGCAGAAATTTCGTCAAATAAGGCTTGAGAAGATTTGACATCGGCAATAATCGTAGCGCCGGGGTTATCCTTCACAACATCTCGCGCCAAAAGCAAAAGCAGGAGATCCCCCCAAAGGATCCGCCCCTGACCATCCACAACCCCAATACGGTCACCATCCCCATCAAAGGCAATGCCAACATCCGCCCCCCTTTGTGTGACAGTCTCAATCAATTGAGTTAAGTTCTCCGGAACCGTCGGGTCGGGATGGTGGGCCGGAAAAGACCCATCAATGGTTTCGTTTAATAAAATATGGTCCGCTTGAATCCCTTTGACTAAAGACTTCAGCACATTGCCTGTGGACCCATTCCCGACGTCCCATACAATTTTGAGGGGGTGTGTTTGGTTTGCCTCATAATCTTGCAAGAGCCGTTGAACATAAGCCTCCTGCAGGTCTTTGGCGGAAAGAGCGCCTCGTTCACCCTGAGCTGCTGTTTCATCGAGTGCGGCAACTTCCTGGATGTCCTTCCCAAAAAAGGGACGATGCTGCAAAGCCATCTTAAAGCCATTGTCCTGCGCCGGATTGTGAGAGCCCGTAACCATAATGGCTGCATCCACGCCAAGTGTCTTGAGCCCATAATAAGCCATAGGCGTAGGGCCAACACCCAAATCTGTCACATCAATACCAACCCCCAAAAGTCCCTCTATAAGAGCTGCGGCTAAGGTAGGAGTCGTTAAGCGCCCATCTCGACCCACGCATACCGTTTTTTTTCCGGATTGACGTAATTTTAAGCCAAATTTTTTGCCAAGGGCCAAGGCATCCTCTTCAAAGAGGGTTTTGCCAACCTCTCCCCGGATGTCATATTCCCGTAAAATCGAAGGGTTGAAGGAGTGAGGCGTCATGGTTAAGATCTTTATTGTTAAGTTTTACACAACAGACGTTGCTTGTTGGGCAGCGAGCCGGCCGCCATAAATGGGGGGACGACCGATCGAAATATAATCAAAACCAGCAGCAATCATTTCTTCAGGACGATAGATATTGCGCAAATCAATAAGGAGCGGATAGGTTAGCAGGCTAGCCATTTTACCAAAATCAAGCGCCCGAAATTCATTCCATTCTGTTAAGATGAGCACTGCATCCGCGCCTTTTATAGCGTCATAAGCACTTTTTGACCACGTCAAATTACTCAGGTGCTTTTTGGCTTCTTCACAACCGACGGGGTCATAAGCCTGGATCGTAATACCAGCCTTTTGTAAGGCTGGAATAATGGTAAGGCTTGGGGCATCACGCATATCATCCGTATTCGGCTTAAACGTAAGACCCAAAACAGCAACGGTTTTGCTCTGACCGGGGTTCCCTTGGAGGGCTTGGATAACTTTCCTGGCAATCGCCTGCTTACGGTCGTCATTGGACTTGACCACAGATTCGACAATAGAGGTAGGCGCGCCTACCTCTCGGGCAGTTTTAGTCAGAGCCAGCGTATCTTTCGGAAAGCAGGACCCCCCATATCCGGGGCCAACATGGAGAAATTTTCGGCCAATCCGCCCATCTAATCCTATTGCTTTTGCTAAATCTTGGACGTTTGCCCCCACTTGCTCACAAAGGTCTGCCATTTCATTAATAAAAGCAATCTTCATTGCCAAGAAGCCGTTAGACGCATATTTGATAAGCTCTGCGGTTTCGATGCCGGTAAAAACAAGGGGCGTTTCAATTAAAAACAGAGGGCGATAGAGCTGCTGCAATACAGCGCGAGCCCGATCACGGTTTTCAGCGTCGGGCTCGGTACCAATCACGACGCGATCAGGGCGCATAAAATCGTTGATGGCAGACCCTTCCCGTAAAAATTCAGGGTTAGATGCCACATCAAAATCAGCCGTAGGATTGGTTTGACGCAAAATTTTGTCTACCTTACGACAGGTTCCAACAGGAACCGTCGACTTGGTAATGACAACCGTATACCCCTCTAATGCCTGCGCAATCTCCTCCGCCGCCATATAAACATAAGATAAATCCGCGTGACCATCTCCCCGTCTGCTGGGCGTGCCAACGGCAATGAATACGGCATCCGCACGGGCAACGGCTTCTTTTAAATTTGTCGTGAAGGAAAGGCGCCCTACCCGTTGGGTTTGTTGGACAAGGGACTCTAACCCCGGTTCAAAAATGGGAATAATGCCTTTGTTCAAAGCTTCAATCTTATGAACATCCTTGTCAACGCATGTAACATGATAGCCAAATTCAGCCAGGCACGCACCCGTTACTAGGCCAACATACCCAGACCCCACAATAGCGATTTGCATTTATAAAAATCCTTTACGTATTTTCTGGTGATACGCTAAATCACAAGTTACACAACCCATTCACGAAGCCATCACGACATTTCGGGTGTTATGAATGGCCACCCACTTTACAATGTTTTTTAATAGACGCCAATAAATGATCTCTTAAATCAGGCCGAGTATACGCAAAAGCGAGGTTGGCTTCAAGCCATCCTTCTTTCAAGCCACAATCAAAACGTTGCCCCTCAAACCTTAATCCATGAAAAGGCATCTGCTTTATAAGGCTTGGGAAGGAATCCGTAAGTTGAATTTCCCCATCCTTGCCATTTTGTTGCCGCCCCAATACCTCAAAGATCTCAGGTTGAAGGATATACCGCCCAACGATTGCTGTCGTGGATGGCGCTTGGTCTGGTGCGGGTTTTTCAACAACACCCCTGGCTTGGACATGAACACCATCGTCTTTAATAACGTCTAGAATTCCATAGCGGTTAACATATTCCTTTTCCACGTCCATAACAGCAACGATATTACCACCCAACTGCTCATAAGCCGCTATCATCTGCGCCAAGCATGCTTCCTTTGCTAAAATTAAGTCATCCGCCAAAATGAGGGCAAAGGGTTGCTTTCCAACCAGATGACGGGCGCACCAAACGGCATGGCCCAAGCCGAGGGGAATCTGTTGACGGATAAATACAGCTTGGCCGGGAGCCAACTGAGATGAGCGCAAAATCCCCAATTCTGCCGTCTTTCCCCGTTGTTCCAATAATTGTTCAAGGGAATAATTGACGTCAAAGTGGTCTTCAATAGCTTCTTTTCCATGAGACGTGACGAAAATAAAGTTTTCAATGCCAGCATCACGGGCTTCTTCAACCGCATATTGAATAAGCGGCTTATCAACAACCACAAGCATTTCTTTTGGAGAAGCCTTTGTCGCCGGCAAAAAGCGCGTGCCAAGGCCCGCCACAGGAAATACGGCTGTACGAATAGGGGAGTGGGTCATATCAGGTTCCTATGTAATATGTAATTTATACCATTGAACGGCCCTAGAAAGAGGATTTTGGCCTCACGAGCGTAGCAATGGCTGAATATTCCATCATAATATTATACAGGGTACCTCTAAAAACCGTCATTGCGAGGAGCGAAGCGACGAAGCAATCCATGAATCATTTGAATTCAGATAAATATGGATCGCCACGCTCCCTGTGGTCGCTCGCGATGACGAGGTTTTTAGAGGTGCCCTACATTTATTGATCGTGAACTGGCATTAATTTAAGTAAACGGCTTCCCTTGCATCAAAAAACACCATAAAAAACCCCGCCAACGCATCACTCAGTTGAGTTTTGCTTTGGCGGGGCTCTTCTTCTAGGTCCGCAAAAACGAACGCTGCTTACATCTACTCAATAGTTGTAACAGCTGCGCGGTTCTGTGCGTAAACTTCTTCGGTGTCACCAGCAACCAATGGGTTGTCTTTACCGTAAGAGATTGTTCTCAAACGATGATGCTCTACACCCAAGTGAGACAAAGTTTTCTTCGCAGCATGGGCACGGCGTTCACCCAAAGCTTGGTTGTAATGACGTGTTCCACGAGCATCACAATGTCCAGCAACTACTGCCTTTGTGGCTGGGTAGGTCTTCAACCAACCAGCTTGTGCTTCCAATGTTTTCATGGATTCTCCAGAAATGTGGGACTTGTTGAAAGCAAAGAAAACCCGATCTTTAATGTTTGCTTTGAAATCTTCCGGTGTGCCAGGTCCACCAACTTGTCCGACATTTACACTTTGATCTGGTGCGCATTCGCAAGCAGCGAGCGCAAGACCTGTTATCAAAAGACTAAGTACTTTACTACGCATTTTTATCATCCCTATAATTGTTGATCACATTAATCATTAAACCATATAAAAGTTAACAAATAATTGACGGAAAAGAAATTGAAAAACGAAGCGCGGACTGCGGTTTTTTTCCAAGTGTAGAGAAAATGCCACAGATTCTGACATTATTTTACATCTTTACTCAGATAACAACCGGGACCAGGCCCCATCTGAAGAATCCCGAGGCGTTTTGATCGGCCGCAAATTACGCCCCGTTAAATCAACCATATAAAGACGGCTGTTCCCACGTTTTCCTCCACTTTCCTTCGTAAATAAAATCACGCGTCCATTCGGGGACCATGTTGGAGCTTCTACCAGGTGCCCATCAGCAATGAGGCGTTCATTTGTTCCATCAACATTCATAACGCCAATATAGAAACGCCCACCCAAAAGCTTTGTAAAGGCGATAAGGTCCCCCCGCGGAGACCAGGTAGGCTGTGAGTACTTCCCATCCCCAAAACTAATGCGGTGAACATTGGCGCCATTGCTATCCATAACGTAGATCTTCTCCTGGCATGACTCAGGACTGGACCGATCCGAGGTAAAAACAATTTTTGATCCATCAGGAGAATAACAAGGAGAGGTATCGATGCAACTATGATCCGTAAGCCGATTAACGGTACCTGAACTCAAATTCAACCTATAAAGGGCCGTTGTTCCCTCCCGGGCAAGGCTCATTAATAGAGATTGACCGTCTGGAGAAAACCGTGGAGCAAAGGTCATCCCCTTAAAATGTCCCATCAGTCGTTTCTTGCGGGTGTGTACATTAATGACATAAACATGTGCGCTCTTATTAACATAAGCCAAGTAGGCAATCTCTTTTGCGTTGGGGGCAAATTGAGGCGTCAACACCATGTGAACCCCGTCTGTCAAATACACATTATTATGGCCATCCCAATCCATAATGGCGAGACGTCGCACGCGTTTTTTTCCCCTTGGCCCACTTTCATCAATATAGGAAACCCTTGTATCAAAGTATCCTTCTTCTCCCGTAACACGGTTATAAACAGCGTCCGCAATCCTATGGGCAACTTTGCGCCATTGATTTTCTTTGGCGGAAACAGAGACCCCAAGCATCTGTGTGCCGTTATAGACATCGAACAGGCGAAACTCTACGGTAATTCTTCCCCCCGAATTGTGAACACGGGCAACTAATAGACACTGGGCATTCAAGACGCGCCAGTCAGAGAATCGCGGCTCCTGAAGCGCGGAAGGCGTATCCTGAATGAAGGCCCCCTTACTGATGAGGCGGAAAAGACCAGAATGCTCCAAGTCATTACCAACAACTGAGGCAATGTTGCGCCCCAATTCTTCTTCATTTCCAGACGAATCAATGAAGTCTGGAATGGCAATGGGAGTTGGCGCAATCTGTCCCTGGGTCACATCAATTTCTAAAGTAGCCTTGGCCGGATGCGATAGGATAAACAAACCAAAAAACACGAAGGATAAAATTAATCTTGTCATAGGTCGGGTTCCTCTCATCCTTATTAGAACATTTCTTTGGGGTCAAAGTTAAATATAAATTCTTTAAACATCTCATATTTATCTTGCGGTATCGGCAACGGGCTACACCGTGGGTCTAAAACAGCACGCCTGGCGCTTTCCGCGGCTGTCCGATAAGACAAATCGTTCGTCATTCGACCTTTATCCATAATATCAGCCTGTTGAACAGTTCCATCACGGGCAACTTTTATTTTAATCGGCACCCGGATATCCCGTGCATCCCGAAGGCCCGCAGGAATAAGCCAGCACCGCGCCATGTGCCGGCTCAAAGCATCTTTCTCAGATGCCGTAAGGACAGGGCCGACTGTCGATGCAGGAGCGCCTTTTCCTTGGGAAGGAGCGCCATCATCCGACTTTTCAAGTTCGTTCAACAAATCATCAAAACTCTTCGAAGGTTTCTTTTTCTTATTCTTATCCTTACTCTTATCATCCGTCTTTGGCGTTGACTTTTTCTTTTTATCCAAAGTGAGCTCGGCCTTCTGCAATTTTGGCTTCTCTTCCTTTGGCTTTTCCTTCGGTTTCTTCTTTGCTTTGGGGTCAGGAATAGGCTCAGCCTCTATCGGCTTCGGTTCCGGTTTTGGCTCAGGCTTCGGCTCAGGTTTCACCGGCTCTGGCTCAGGCTGCGGCTCAGGCTCCGGTTTTGGGGGTTCCGGTTTCGGCTCCGGCTGTGGTTCCGGCTGTGGTTGTGGTTGAGGCGGCGTTGGCTTCGGAGGCTCTGGTTTGGGCTGCTCCTGGATCACTTCCGGCGCCAAAAGGGGAGCTGCACTTTGCTCCGCCACTTGCACAAACTCCATCATAATCGGCGCTTCCGGTGGTTTCGTCCGCTGGAAAGGATTATAAAATCCAACCAGCAACAAAACGAGAACCGTTATATGCAATAGCGCAGAATATGTGAGCGGACGCTTCATTGGCGTTATTGGCTCCGTATAACTTTGGGGCCATTTGCTGGATTTGTAACAGGGTTAAGCGTCCGCCCAACCTGGGCTGGGACATTTTGATTGGCCATAGGCGCAGACATCATCGGGGCCAACTGTTGAGGCATTGTTACCATAGGAGGCTGCCGCACCCCTTGGGACGCACTATTTCCACTTGCCTGATAAGGCGGGAGAACACTTGGAGAAAGGGGTTTTTGAACCTTTAAGTTCTTTCCCTTGGATGGGCCTGTCGGCATCTCCGCAATAAGTGAAACTTTGTTAAATCCGGCGGCAGAGATAATTCCCATAATTTCCATCACACGGCCATAGTTGATTTTTTGATCTCCCCGCACATAAATTTTAGCGTCAGGATTGCTGCCAGACACCCCAATCAAGCGCTCAACCAATGCATCCCCTTCAAGTTCCGTTTCTTGTAGGTATGATTTTCCATTGGCATCCACAGTAACAACCAGGGGCTCTACCTGATCATTCATCTTAGCCGCGTGTGTTTTCGGCAAATCAACGGGAACGCCAACCGTGAGCATGGGGGCCGTCACCATAAAGATCACAAGCAACACCAGCATCACGTCCACAAAAGGTGTTACGTTAATATCTGAAAAAGCTTGCCCCGTTGAACGGCGGCGCGCCCCTGATCGTCCCAAAGACCGGTTCATTGAAACAGCCATGAATTATGCTTGCTCCTCAAATTGACGGGAAATAATAGCGCTAAACTCATTAGAAAAAGCATCTAGCCGATTAGCATATCGGTTCAAATCGCTGGACAATTTATTGTAGGCAATAACAGCCGGAATAGCCGCAACCAACCCAACAGCTGTTGCAAAAAGGGCTTCAGCAATGCCGGGCGCTACAGCAACAACCGTCAAGTTAGCGTTTTGCTGGGTCGCTAACGCCTGAAAACTGTTCATAATACCCAAAACGGTTCCAAACAACCCAATAAAGGGAGCTGTTGCGCCCGTTGACGCCAGGAACCCCATGTGTCGCTCAAGGCGATCCATTTCACGCCCTAACGTCAACTGCATCACCCGTTCAATGCGTTGCTGCAAGGTTCCCCTGGAATCATTTGAACTCGCCAACCCTTTGGAAACCGAACGGCGCCACTCACGCATGGCGGCACAAAAAATGGCGCTCAACGGGTCTTGTGGGCGATTATTGATCCGATCATAAAGATCATCTAAAGCTCCCCCAGACCAGAAAGACTCCTCGAACTGTTCCGCGGTTGCATGAAGACGCCGCAAGCGGATAATTTTTTGGAAAATGATTGTCCAGCACCAGAAAGACGCCCCCAAAAGGACAATAATAACCATTTTAATAATCGGCGCGGCCTCCCAAAACATAGTCCACAGGGAAAGCCCCTCGGAAACTGCCGATGTTGATGCAGCGACTGCTGCAACAGATTGAAGAGCTGCTTGATCCATAATTCTTAATTTCCCCGAAATTTATTTTTATAAAAAGTATAACTTACTATTATCCAATATTGACCCAAATTTCAAGTGTATCCATAAAAAGACCCAAAGGAAATCTTTGGCGCCAGATTAGTTGACCACTTCGGCGTCGGGAACTTGGCGGGTGAACCAGGTTGTCTGGCGTTTGGCATAACGCCGGGTAGATTGTTGCCCTTGAGCGATCGCCTGATCAAGAGATATAAATCCCTTAAGATACTCCGTCAGTTCCGGAACCCCAACTGCTTTAAGAATGGGAGAATCCGGATCAATATTTTGGACAAGCAAATCCTCAACTTCTTTCAGCGCGCCGTTTTCAATCATCCAAATGAAACGGTCATTAATACGCTGGTAGAGAACATCCCGCGGCGGAAGAAGAACAAAGTATTGATAGTCAAAATCCAGTATCTTTTTCGGTTGTCCCTGGCAATCCTGAATAGAAGTGTGGGTGGCCCGCACAACCTCCAAAGCCCGGGTAAGACGCTGGGTATCGTGTGGATGAAGCGTCTCCCTAATTTTGGGGTCTTCCCGGGTGACAAGCGCAAAAAAGTCTTCTTCTGAAAGGGTTTGCGCCAAATGACGTGTTTCTCGCCGAATGGGTTCCGGTATGTCCGGCACCGGCGATAAACCCCGTGTAAGCGCCCGCAAGTATAAGCCCGTCCCCCCAACCACAATGGGGACTTTACCACGGGCCTCAACCTCTTTAATCACTTTACAGGCTGCCTCATACCACCACCCCAATGAACTAATTTGACTCCCCTCCAAAACACCATAAAGATGGTGTGGAATGCCGTGCAGTTCAGTGGGGCGGGCCGTGAGACTATGCAAATGGCTATACAGTTGCATGCTATCGCCATTGATGATCTCCCCATCTACCCGCCTGGCAAGGTCAAGAGCATAGTCAGATTTTCCACTGGCCGTTGGGCCGCCAATAATGTAAACGCCTGGGAGCATAGAGGCTTTTCTCATAAACTTCTTTCTTTTTAATACCTTTAACAAGGTATCACTCTTTTGGCATTTTTTGAATAATTCGCTGCTTTTTAATGCAATTTAGGAGGCCGTATACTAAATTACATACATGAGATGTACATCATCAAGGGCACACCTCATTTTATGAAAGAACTTTTTGTTTCCAGATATCCTTAACACCATCCTTTACGACCTCTAAAATTCGTTCATCACAACTTCTCAACCGTGAGATATTCCGGGATTGAACAGGACCACCCAAATCGCTCTTCAATGTGTTTTTTAAGGCTTAAAGACGCCTTGGGTTCCCCATGGGTTATAAAAACTTTGCGCGGAGCGGTCTTAAAGCCCTTCATCCAGGTGAGGATTTCTTCATAATCTGCATGGGCCGAAAGTTCGCTCAAATTTTGGACTTCGGCACGGATAGGAATTGTTTCCCCATGGATTTTAACTTCCTTTTTTCCGGAAACGATAGCTTCCCCCCGTGTTCCAGCGGCCTGATATCCGGCAAATAAAAGGGTATTCCGAATATCAGGAGCAAATACCTTAAGATGATGCAGAATACGCCCGCCTGTCGCCATACCACTTGCCGAAATAATGACTTTCGGAATAGGTTGCGTATCAAGCCATTTGGATTCATCTGGAGTGTTAACATATTTCACAGCCTGACAGGTAAGTCTGCACTCTTCTGCGGATAGATGATGGTCATCGGCGTGGTGGCACATGATCTCTGTTGCATCAATGGCCATAGGGCTGTCCAGATAAATAGGAAGGTCCGGAATCAAGTTAGCCTCCTTGATTTTAGACAAATAATAAATGATCGCCTGGGCGCGGCCTACGGCAAATGACGGGATCAGAACAGTTCCTCCCCGTTTGGCTGTGCGGTTAATAATCTCGGCAAGTTTCTCTATAGGATTGCTCACCCCATGAAGGCGGTCTCCATAAGTTGATTCCACAACCAGATAATCTGTCGCCTCAATGGAAACGGGTGTCTTCATAACAGGGTCATTGAGCCGTCCAATATCCCCTGAAAAAAGGATGCGCACCCCCTCGCTCTTACAATGAATAAAAGAAGCACCCAAAATATGGCCTGCGTGGAACCAGGTTGCCTCAAACCCTTCGAAGACCTGCAAAGGATTTCCAAAACGAACAGGCTTAAAGGAATCCAGAGCCTGTATGGCATCTTCTTTTGTGTAAAGAGGCAAAGCAGGTGTGTGCTTTGTGTACCCATATTTATTGGCCCTTCTAGCGTCTTCTTCCTGTAGATATCCACTATCCGGCAATAAAATTTTGCATAAATCTATCGTTGCTTCAGTTGCATAAATGGGCCCCTTGAACCCATTCTTGACCAAGAGGGGAATATACCCCGTGTGGTCAATATGAGCATGAGTGATTAGAACTGCATCGATGGTTGCGGGGTCAATCGGCATTCTAGACCAATTTTGTTGCCGAATTGCTTTCCTTCCCTGAAAAAGCCCACAATCCACTAAAATTCTTTTGTTTTTTGTCTCAAGCAGGTACTTGGACCCCGTAACCGTTCCCACACCCCCCAAAAAAGTTATCTTCATCCCAATCCCCCCGGAACTCTATATTTCAAATTAAATCATATAGTAAGAGAGTTAAAGAAGTCATAAGGAGAGGTACCGCAATTCGCTCTATTAAGAATTTTACTCTTTGTTAAATTTCAAGTGGGCTCATAATCGCCATGACAGGGGATGAAGTAAATGATGCTCCCGCCCTGGCACAGGCGCGTTTTATGTTTGGGGGGTTGTTCTAACACCCACCGTTGGGGCTGTTTTAATGTCTTTTGAGTACAATTATCTGTGCTATAAATTCAAAATTTTTAAAACTTAACAGGTATGGGGAATGAGCAACAACCTTAATGGTTATACCACTTATCCCAGCATATCGTGGAGTTACGCTTTCTTACAAAGAGAACCCTAATTTGACCTGGTATTAACATTGCTTAACAAACATGGTCCGTAAAAACTTCTTGACTTTCTCCCTCAACGCCCTATATTTGACTATAGACAGAGACCATAGGCACAAGAGGCAATCATGCACACAATATCTGCAGGCGAATTTAAGGCAACGTGTTTAAAGTTGATGGATGTCATTGCCCAGAATCATGAAGAATACATTGTCACGAAAAGGGGCGTGCCTATTGTTAAAATTATTCCTATTGATAACACGGAAGACCCTTTTGGTCTTTTAAAAGGAACCGTTCACTTTCTTGATGATATTGCGTCCGAACCGTTGGATGTCTCTTGGGAAGCGAATGAGGAAGCCTCCAAACAATGATGAGCCATCTCCTTTTAGATACCCACATCACCCTTTGGCTGTTTGCGGGGGATGAGACCCTATCTGTTAAAACCCGTCAAATGATTCGAGAAGCCACCCAGACGCATTTTTTATTTATTCCCGCCATCTCAATTTGGGAAATCGCCTTACTGGAAAGCAGAGAACGAATTAAATTATCGATGCCCCTTCATTCATGGATTGAAAGCTTGATATCTCGACCTTATGTTAAAATAGCGCCTCTTTCGGTAGATATTTCTATTGAGTGTTGTCATTTACCTGGAACTTTTCATGCGGACCCTGCGGATAGAATGATTGTTGCAACAAGCCGCATTTTGGACATACCCCTTCTGACGCGCGATCAGCGCATTATTGATTATGGGAAACAACAATTTGTCAAAGTTATTCCTTGTTAGGACTTGTTCTTTTTGACATGTGGCCCTGCCAAAACAGCCTTCAAATAGTGCCCTGTATAGCTTTTCTTCACCTTGACTACTTCCTCAGGCGTTCCGGTTGCCACAATCTGGCCGCCCTTAAAACCGCCTTCGGGGCCAAGGTCAATGATCCAATCACATGTCTTGATGACTTCAAGATTATGCTCAATCACGATGACCGTATTGCCCTGATCAACAAGGGTATGTAAAACTTCCAGCAATTTTCGAATATCTTCAAAGTGCAAGCCCGTGGTCGGTTCATCTAAAATATAAACGGTGCGCCCCGTTGCCCGACGGGATAATTCTTTGGCCAACTTGACCCGTTGTGCTTCACCACCCGACAGAGTGGTTGCCTGCTGTCCCACATGGACATATCCCAATCCCACCTGCTGCAAGGTTTTGAGTTTCTCACGCACCCCAGAATGAGCATCAAAGAAATCCACGGCCTCATCAACGGTCATATCCAAAATATCCGCAATAGATTTGTCTTTAAATTTCACTTCCAGAGTTTCTCGGTTATAGCGCTTTCCAAGGCACTGGTCACACTGCACATAGACATCCGGCAAGAAGTGCATCTCTATCTTGATAACGCCATCTCCCTGGCAAGCTTCACACCGACCCCCGCGGACATTGAAAGAAAAGCGGCCTGGCGCATAGCCCCGCGCCTTGCTTTCCGGCAAACCCGCATACCATTCCCGGATGGGGGTAAAACAGCCGATATATGTCGCCGGATTGGAACGGGGAGTGCGCCCGATGGGGGATTGGTCAATATCGATGACTTTATCCATATGCTCCATGCCCAAGAGCTGGTCATGGGGGCCAGCAGGGTCCCTGGCATCATACAAATGACGCGCTAACGCTTTATAGAGTGTTTCAATAACCAGGGATGATTTTCCGCCGCCGGATACGCCCGTGACACAGGTCAAGGTGGCGAAGGGAAAGTCCACGGTCACGTTTTTGAGATTGTTGGAGGTTGCCCCCACAACCCTTAAAACCAAGCCAGATCCTGTCCGCCGTTTTTTCGGTACAGCAATTTGTCGGGTACCCGACATATATTGTCCCGTTAAACTTTTTGGATTTTTCATAATCTCTTCAGGCGTTCCTTGCGCCACAATTTTGCCACCATGACGGCCTGCTCCCGGTCCCATATCGATAACCTGGTCAGCGGCACGAATCGCATCCTCATCATGTTCAACCACGACAACCGTGTTTCCAATATCCCGCAAATGTTTTAACGTTGCGAGCAAACGGTCGTTATCCCGCTGGTGGAGGCCGATGGAAGGTTCATCCAGTACATACAAAACCCCCGTCAAGCCAGAGCCAATCTGGGACGCGAGGCGGATCCGCTGGCTTTCCCCGCCCGATAAGGTTCCGGAAGACCGCGATAAGGTCAGGTAATCAAGCCCCACGTTGACGAGGAATTTTAAGCGATCATGGATTTCTTTTAAAATCCGGTGGGCGATCTCTTTTTGCTTCGATGTCAGATCAAGGTCTGCAAACCAGCGGGATGCTTCTCCAATGGAGAGAGCGCAAACTTCACTGATTGATTTGCCCATAATTTTGATGCATAAAGCCTCAGGCTTCAGGCGCTGGCCCCCACAAACCGAACAGGGGCTCATCATCTGGTAGCGGGTTAAATCCTGGCGGATCCAGTCACTTTCCGTTTCCCGCCATCGGCGCTGCAAGTTGGGAAGAACACCCTCAAACGGTTTATGGGTCGTATAGCGTCGGGTACCATCGTCAAATACCAGAGAGATGGCTTCTCCATTTGATCCTTTGAGAATCACATCCTGGATGGGTAAGGGAAGATCCCCAAAAGGCGTATCCATAGAAAACTTAAAATGTTTGGCTAATGATTCCAGGACTTGCGCATAGTATTCATTGATATGCGCACGTTTGCGGCCGGAACCTTCCGAGGCGGCCCAGGGCATAATCGCCCCCTCACGCAAACTCAAATGGATATTGGGGACTACCAATGACGCAACAAAGTCTATTTCCACCCCCAAACCATCACAGGTAGGGCAAGCCCCATGAGGACTATTAAACGAAAACAGGCGGGGTTCAATTTCGGTAATCGTGAACCCGCTGACCGGACAGGCGAATTTTTCCGAA